>JBIQMO010000012.1:0-46796 GCA_044463245.1 Gemmatimonas aurantiaca | reverse complement strand
CCTGTTTCCCTGCAGTTGGCAGTTCCTGAACCCTGAACCCTGCCTCCTGAACCCTTGTCGTTCCCCCCACCCCCCCGCACATTTCGCGCATGGTCTGGTTCAGGAAGGAACGGAAGCCCCGACAGCCGCGGCGGGAGAAGCTGGAGATCCCGGCGGATGCGTGGGAGAAGTGCGAAGCGTGCGGACATACCGACCTCCGGGAGAAATTCGCCCGGAATCTCAATGTCTGCCCACAGTGCGATTATCACCGGCGCATCCGGGCCAGCGACTACGTGAACATCCTCGTTGACGAGAACAGCTGGGAGGAGCTGGATGTGGAGCTCCGCTCGGTGGACCCCCTTGGCTTCCCGGAGTATCCGCAGCGGTTGAAGAAGGCCAGTACCAACGCCGGCGACACCGATGCCATCATGACGGTCACCGGCACTCTCGGCGGGATGCCCATCAACCTCGGCGTCATGGACTTCGCGTTCATGGGCGGCTCCATGGGTTCGGCGGTGGGCGAGAAGATCGCGCGGATCGGGCAGCGGTCGGTGGAACGCAAGTATCCGCTGGTGATCGTCTGCGCTTCGGGCGGCGCGCGGATGCAGGAAGGGGTGCTCTCGCTCATGCAGATGGCGAAGACCTCCGCGCTGGTCGCGCAGCTCGCCGAGCGACGCGTGCCCTACGTTTCGATCCTCACCAATCCCACCACGGGCGGCGTGAGCGCCAGCTTCGCCATGCTCGGAGACGCGATTCTCGCCGAGCCGGGAGCGGTGATCGGCTTCGCCGGCCCGCGCGTGATCAAGCAGACCATCGGACAGGAGCTCCCCGAGGGATTCCAGACCGCCGAATTCCTCCTCGACCACGGGATGGTCGACGCGGTGGTGCACCGCAAGGAGCTCAAGAACACGGTGGGACAGCTACTGCGGCACATGAGCGGTCAACCAGCGGCTTCGGGGTGGACGTCGACCTGAAATCCTACCGGGAGACCCTCGAGTATCTATTCGCGCGCGTGAGTGGAGGCTGGAAGCTCGGCCTCGCGACCACGCGCGCGCTTCTCGATGCCATGGGGAGTCCGCAGCTCGCCTTCCCTTCGTTCCACGTCGCCGGGACGAATGGGAAGGGGAGTGTGGTGAGCATGCTCGACGCGGTGCTCAGAGAGAGCGGGCTCCGTGTGGGTCGCTACACCTCGCCGCACCTCATCGACTTCCGCGAGCGCATCTGCGTCGATGGCGTCCCGATCTCCGAGGAAGATGTGATGCGCTTCGCCGAGCGCTGGCTTCCCGATGTGGAGCTTCTCGGCGCCACCTTCTTCGAGGCCACGACCTGCATGGCCTTCGAGCATTTCGCGCGCGAGCGGGTGGACGTGGCGGTGGTCGAGGTGGGGCTGGGCGGCCGCCTCGATGCAACCAACGTTCTCACGCCGCTCGCCACCGCGGTGACGTCGATCGGGTTGGACCACATGCAGTACCTCGGCAACACCATCGAACAGATCGCGGCGGAGAAGGCGGGGATCTTCAAGGCGGGTGTGCCGGCAATAGTCGGTGACGGCGATGCCGCGATTCGCCGTCGCCTGGCGACGCTCGCCCGGGCGGCCGGTGCGAGCGAGGTGCTCGTGGTGGGCGATGACTGGCTGGTGGATGACATCGTGGTCTCCGCCGCCGGCACGAGCTTTTCCATCGCGGAGCGCGCGAGCGGCCGGCGGCGCGAGTTGCGCACCTCGCTGGTGGGGCGCCACCAGGCGTCCAACACCGCCGTGGCGCTCGCGATGCTCCGCCTCGCGGGAGGTGAGTATGCGGAGGCGGGGGAGCGAGCGAATCGCGCGCTCGGGCGGGTAGCCATCCCCGGACGCTTTCAGCGCTGCGGGAGTATCATCTTCGACGTCGCCCACAATCCGGCGGGGATCTCCGTGCTGTGCGAGGCGCTCGACGCGGTGAGCGTACCCCACCCGCTTTCCTGCCTAATCACCGTGCTCGCCGACAAGGACTGGCGCACCATGATCGCGCTCCTGGCGACACGCACCGATCGCCTCATCCTCACCGCGCCCCCGAGCGTTCCCTCCGACCGCGCCTGGGCGCTGGACGAAGCGGTGGCTTTCGCGCGGGAGCACGGCTGGCCCGCGGAGTCGGAGCCCGACTTCGATCGTGCGCTGGAGATCTCGCGCGAGGGCGCGGCCGCTACCCTCATCACCGGCTCCTTCCACACCGTGGGCGACGCGATGGCACGCTTGCAGGTGTCTCCTTTGTACGGATAGATTGCTTGGATGTCCACAGGCGCACTCCCGGGTTTCCGCGACTTCTTTCCCACTGAGCTCGCGGCACGCTCGGCCATCTTCGCGACGTGGCGGGAGGTAGCGCGCAGGTACGGCTTCGTCGAGTACGACGGTCCACCTCTGGAGCCACTGGAGCTCTACACCCGCAAGAGCGGCGAGGAGATCGTCGGCCAGCTGTACAACTTCGTCGACAAGGGCGGTCGCGAGGTGGCGCTGCGTCCCGAGATGACACCGACGCTCGCACGCATGGCGGGGGCGCGCGCGAACTCGCTGCGGAAGCCGGTGCGCTGGTTCTCCATCCCGCAGCTCTTCCGCTACGAGCGTCAGCAGCGCGGGCGACTGCGCGAGCACTTCCAGCTCAACGTGGACATCATCGGCGAGCCGAGCTCCACGGCGGACGCCGAGCTGCTGAGCGTGGCGGTGGACATCATGCGCGCCTTCGGGCTAACGCCCGCCGACGTGGTGGCGCGCGTCTCCGACCGGCGGATCCTGCAGGGATACCTCGCGGCGCTGGGCGTCGGTGAAACGGCGCTTCCGGCGGTCTTCGCCGTCATCGACAAAATCGATCGCCAGCCGCGCGCGGTCTCGGATGAGAAGCTCGCCGCGGCGGGCCTGGCCGACGACGCGAGAGAGAGGATCCTCTCACTCCCCGACGCGTCGCTCGATGACCTGGCAGCGTGCCTGCGGGGCACGCCCACCGAGAGCGTGGTCGAGGAATTCAGGAGCTACCTCGGCTACCTCGATGCGCTCGGCATCGCCGACTGGGTTAAGGTGGATTTCGCCATCGTGCGCGGGCTGGCTTACTACACCGGGATAGTCTTCGAGCTCTTCGACGCGCGGGGCGAGCTGCGGGCGATCTGCGGCGGAGGGAGGTACGATACCCTCCTGAAGTCGCTCGGCGGGGCGGACCTTCCCGCACTCGGCTTCGGCATGGGCGACGTGGTGCTCGGCGAACTGCTGCGCGAGCGCTCCCTTCTCCCAGCGGCGGCGAGCACGGTGGAGCTGTGGGTAGCATACACCGAGGACGCCGGCGTGCGCGACGCCATGCGAATCGCCTCGCGACTGCGCTCGCGCGGGCGGAGTGTGGAGTACGCCCTGGGCGGACAGAAGCTCGCGCGCCAGCTCAAGGCGGCGGCGGCAGCCGGAGCCGGAGAGGTAGTGATCGTTTCGGCGGCGGCGATGGACGGCGGAGAGGCGGTCGTACGCCGCCTCTCCGATGGAACGGAACGGCGCGTGCGGCTGGACGAGTGGATCGGCGACCTACGATGACGTGCAGCGCGGGATCCGAGCGGCTGCACAGGCAACCAACGACAAGACAGTAATGACCGACGACAAGAAGCTCACCACACGCGCGGAGGACTTCAGCGCCTGGTACAACGAGGTGGTCCTGCGCGCCGAGCTGGCGGACTACTCGCCCGTGCGCGGCTGCATGGTGATCCGCCCCGACGGCTACGGCATCTGGGAGCGGATGCAGCGCGCGCTCGACGACATGTTCAAGGCCACCGGGCATCGCAACGCCTACTTCCCGCTCTTCATCCCGCAGAGCTTCCTGCAGAAGGAGGCGCAGCACGTGGAGGGCTTCGCGCCCGAGACCGCGGTGGTGACCCACGGAGGGGGGAAGGAGCTCGAGGAGCCGCTGGTGGTGCGTCCCACGTCGGAAACGATCATCTACGCGATGTTTTCCAAGTGGGTGCAGAGCTACCGCGACCTGCCCCTGCTCGTGAATCAGTGGGCGAACGTCGTGCGCTGGGAGATGCGTACCCGGCTCTTCCTGCGCACGCTCGAGTTCCTCTGGCAGGAGGGGCACACCGCGCACGCCACGCACGACGAAGCCGAAGAGGAGACGCTGCGAATCCTCGGCATCTACCGCGACTTCATGGAAGGGTGGATGTCGATGCCGGTGGTCACGGGGCGGAAGACCGATTCCGAGCGCTTCGCCGGAGCGCTGCGCACGTATTCCTGCGAAGCGATGATGCAGGACAACAAGGCGCTGCAGGCCGGGACGTCGCACAACCTCGGCCAGAACTTCGCACGTGCCTTCGACCTCAACTTCCAGACCGAGAGCGGCGGTACTGACTACGCCTGGAACACGAGCTGGGGAGTGAGCACACGTCTGGTGGGCGGATTGATCATGACGCACGGCGACGACAATGGGCTCAGGATTCCGCCGCTCCTCGCTCCCACCGAAGTGGTGGTCGTCCCCATCTGGCGCTCCGACGAGGACCGCGCGCGCGTGCTGGAGGCCGCCGACCGGATCTGCCGTGCGCTCGGCGATTGGGAGCGGCGCGACCCCAATCGCTTCCGCGTGCATCTCGACGCTCGCGAGACGATGAAGCCCGGCGCCAAGTACTACGAGTGGGAGCTGCGCGGCGTGCCCGTGCGGATGGAGCTCGGCCCCCGCGATCTCGACAAGAACCAGGCGGTGCTCGTCCGGCGCGACACCGGCGAGAAGCGCAGCGTGAATCTCGATACGATCGGCGAGGATCTCGAGACGCTTCTCGAGGCGATCCAGACCGACATGCTCACGGTGGCGCGCGAGCGTCGCGAAGCGCACAGCGTGCGCGGCCCGATCAACTACGACGACTTCCGCGCGCTGATGGAGGGGGAAGGCGCCTTCGTCTACGCCGGCTGGTGCGGCGACCCAGCGTGCGAGGCGACCATCAAGGAAGAGACCAAGGCGACCATCCGCGTTCTGCCGAGCGAGGAGTTCCGCTCGGCCGAGAAGCCCGCGAAGTGCTTGCGGTGTGGAAGACCCACCGTCGACGAGGCGCTATGGGCGAGAGCGTATTGAGCGCGGGCTTCGCTCGCACCGGCGGCGAGCTTCTCTGCGACGGCGTCTCGCTCGACGCCATGGCCCGCGACGTAGGGACGCCGGCATACATCTATAGCGCACCGCTGATCCGCGAACAGTACGGTCGCTTGGAGCGCGCGCTGGCGACGGTACCGCACCGCATCCACTACAGTGCAAAGGCCAACTCCGCGCGCGGAATCCTCGCTCTCCTGCAGTCGCTCGGCGCGGGAGTGGACATCGTCTCCGGCGGAGAGCTGTACCGCTCTCTCGCTGCGGGCTTCAGCGGCTCGGACATCGTATTCAGTGGAGTAGGTAAGACCGAGCGCGAGTTGATCGAAGCGCTCGATGCGCGAGTGCTCCTGGTGAACGTGGAGTCCGAGGGCGAGCTTCGGCTGCTCGACCGAATCGCGGGAGAGAAGGGAGTGGTCGCGCCCGTGGCACTGCGCGTGAATCCCGAGGTGATGGTGGACACGCCTCACCGCTACACCCGCACCGGAGAGCGTGGACACAAGTTCGGGATCCCCTACGCCAACGCTCTCGGGGTCGGCCGGCTGGCGGAATCGCTCCCCAACATCCGCCTCGCCGGCCTGGACATGCACATCGGATCGCAGGTGTCGCGCCTCGAGCCGTATCGCGACGGGATGCACAGGTTGCTGGAGCTACTCGATGCGCTTCGCTCGGCGACTGGCGGCGCGAAGGACATCCGCTACCTCGACATCGGTGGCGGGCTCGCGGTGACCTACGACAGTGAAGCGGCGATGGACGTGGAAGCCTTCGCGGAAGCGGTGATACCTGCCGTCGCCGAATCAGGGCTCACGCTCATCCTGGAGCCCGGCCGCTATCTCGTCGGCAATGCGGGTGTGCTGCTGACTCGCGTGCTCTATCGCAAGAAGAGCGGAGACACGGAGTACATCATCACCGATGCCGGAATGAACGATCTGCTCCGGCCGTCGCACTACAACGCGTATCACCGAATCTCGGCGGTACGCCCGGTGGGACGACAGGTCGTGGCCGATGTGGTGGGGCCGGTCTGCGAGAGCGGCGACTTCTTCGCACTGGGGCGCGAGATGGACGACGTGCAGCTGGGGGATCTTCTCGTCGTCCAATCGAGCGGAGCATACGGCTACTCGATGGCCTCCACGTACAACTCCAGACCGCGACCGGTGGAGGTGCTCGTGGACGACGGCCGCTACGCCGTCATCACGGAGCGTGAGAGCTACGAGGACATCGTGGCGCGCGAGGTGAGTGAGCCCGAGTGGAGGGACGCCTGATGCGCGTCGGTGTGATGGCGGACTCGCACGATCGCCTCCCCGTGATCGCGGAATTCGCCCGGCGCTTCCGCGCTGCAGGGGTGGATCTCGTGCTGCATGCGGGGGACTACTGCGCCCCCTGGTCGCTCCGCCCGTTCAACGACGAGAGCCTTCCGTTGGCGGGAGTCTTCGGCAAGACAGACGGCGATCGGGAAGGGCTGCGGGCGGAGGCGGCGCTCGGCGTCGGTACGGAGCTGTACGAAGCGCCGCACAGCATGGAGCTGGCTGGAAAGCGGATCCTCCTCGTTCACGACCTTGGCGATGCGGGCGACCGCTCGGTGGCCAGCCACGAGATAGTCATCCACGGCTACACGCACGAGCGCCGGCTGGAGAGCGTCGGCGACAGCCTGATCCTGAATCCGGGCGAGGCGTGCGGCTGGCTCTTCGGCGTACCCTCCGCCGCCATCCTCGAGGTGGAGACGAAATCGGTGGAGTTCATCACACTCGATACATGAGCCGCATACTCATACTCGACTACGGTTCGCAGTTCACTCAGCTCATCGCGCGGCGCATCCGCGAGGCGCGCGTATACTCGGAGATCCACCCGCCCACTCGATCCATCGAGTGGATTCGCGAGTGGAAGCCGACGGGGATCGTGCTCAGCGGAGGGCCGAATTCCGTGTACGGAGAGAACGTCCCTTCGGCGGACCCGGAGCTCCTGGACGTCGCGCCGATCCTCGGTATCTGCTACGGGATGCAGCTCATAGCGCGGCTGGAAGGCGGCGACGTATCGCCCGCCGGGCGCAGGGAGTACGGCCGCGCCGAGTTCGAGATCATGCGTCCCGACACTCTGTTCGATGGCTTCGAGACCGGCGAGTGTTTCACGGTCTGGGCGAGCCACGGAGATCGCGTGGAGGTTCCTCCGCCCGCGTACGAGATTCTGGCGAAGAGCGCCAACGCCCCCGTGGGTGCCTTCAGACATCGCGAGAAGCCGATCTTCGGCGTGCAGTTCCACCCCGAGGTTCAGCACACGCCGCGCGGCTCCGACATCCTCGCCAACTTCCTTTTCGAGATCTGCAAGGCGGAGCCGAGCTGGACGACCGGTGCTTTCGTGCAGGAGCAGGTCGAGCGGATCCGCAATCGCGTGGGCGACGCGCGCGTCATCTGCGGGCTCTCCGGCGGCGTCGACTCGTCCGTGGCGGCCGCCCTGGTACACCGCGCGATCGGTGACCAGCTCACCTGCATCTTCGTGGACCACGGGCTGCTCCGCCAGAACGAGCGCGTGCAGGTGGAGCGGACCTTCAGGGCGAACCTCGGGATAGACCTGGTCACCATCGACGCCTCCGAGCGATTCCTGAAGGTGCTGGAGGGCATCGACGATCCGGAGGAGAAGCGCCGGCGCATCGGGCACACCTTCATCGATGTCTTCGAGGAGGCCGCCGCGTCCGTCGGTGAAGGGGTGAAGTTCCTAGTGCAGGGAACGCTCTATCCCGACGTGATCGAATCGGCCTCGCCGCACGGCGGCCCTTCGGTGACGATCAAGACGCACCACAACGTGGGCGGCCTCAAGCCCGAAATGAAGTTCGAGCTGATCGAGCCGCTGCGCGATCTCTTCAAGGACGAGGTCCGCCAGCTCGGGCGCGAGCTCGGCCTCCCGGAGGAGATGGTCGGCCGCCACCCATTCCCAGGCCCCGGTCTCGGGATTCGCATCCTGGGTCCCGTCACGCGAGAGAAGCTGGATGTCCTACGCCAGGTGGATGCGATCTACCTCGAGGGGATCCGCGAAGCGGGGCTCTACGATGACATCTGGCAGGCGTTCGCGGTGCTGCTGCCGATCCGCAGCGTCGGCGTGATGGGCGACGCCCGCACCTACGAAAATGTCGCCGCCCTGCGTGCCGTTACCAGCACGGACGGCATGACCGCCGACTGGTTCCCCTTCCCACACGATGTCCTCGCTGCGATCTCGAATCGAATCATCAACGAGGTCGATGGCGTGAACCGTGTCGTCTACGACGTGAGCAGCAAGCCGCCCGCAACCATCGAGTGGGAGTGAGCAGCGATGGGGTCAGGTCTTGAATTTCGAGGGGGCTGAGCAGTCGCTCAGCCCCCTCGAAATTCAAGACCTGACCCCATCTGCATCAGTCTGCGTAGTAGATGAACCTCCCGCAATTCTCGCACGTCCGCAGCTCGGTGTTGCGGTCCTGATCGTGGCCCTTGCTGGTGGGGACGTGGACGAAGCAGCCGTAGCAGACGCCGTTGAGAACGGGCGCGACCACGCGCTCGTGGCGGCGGCCTATGCGCTGGAGTGCGCGCTGCGTGCGCGGCGAGAGCTGCGCCTCGCGCTCGGCTATTCGCTCGCCGAGCCGCTCGCTCACCTGATCGACATTCACCGGAATTCCGGCGGCCGCGTACTCCTCGGCGGAGATGTCCCGCCGTAGCGTCTGGAGGTCCTGAATCTCGAGGAGAATTTCCAGTTCCTGGTGTAGCATCACACGCCCTTCTCCTCGAGCAGAGCTAGGAACTGCTGGGGCTCGGTGAGCGACAAGAGGCGCTCGGGCACGTCAGCTTCCTTGCTGAACTGCGCGATCTTTCCCAGAACGGGAAGGTACTGGTTGGAAACTTCCAGCGGCGGCGCGACGATGAGGAAGAAGAAGTTGACCGGCTTCTCATCGATGGCTCTGAAATCCACTCCTTCCGCCTTGCGTCCGAAAGCGACGCGCAGCTTGCTCACCACCAGCGAACGGCAGTGCGGGATCGCGATCCCTCGACCGATACCGGTCGAGCCGAGATTCTCGCGCCGCTTGAGCATCTTGTAAAGCATCCCCTCGGACTTCTCATCCAGCTTCAGAAGCGCGATCAGCTCCTTCAGGATCTCGTCCTTCGTCGTACCCTGAAGCGAGAGATCGATCGCATCCTCGGTGAAGAATTGACGTAGTTCCATCTATATCCTCAATGTCTTATTCGTGGGCCAGCATCCGCGGATCGGGGCCAACTTTTCAAGCTACCGGCGAGTGTGTCGGCTGTCAAATACCGACGTTGCATGCACTTGGAGAGCGCGTTAGCTTGCGGCATGGCCTTCCCATTTCCCCTCGTGCACGACGTTCCGCTCTACCTCGCGCCCATGGCCGGCGTGTCGGAGTCGCCCTTCCGGCGGCTCTGCCGGCGCTTCGGCGCGGACGTCGTCGTCACCGAGTTCCTTTCGGCCGAGGGAATACGCAGGGAGAACGAGGCCACGATCTCCAAGCTCCGATTCGGCGCCGATGAGCGACCGATCGGCGTGCAGATCTTCGGCGCCGACCCGGCCGCGATGGGCGAGGCCGCGGCGTTCGTCACCGATGTGTTCGCGCCGGAGTTCATCGACATCAACTTCGGCTGCCCGGTAAAGAAGGTCGTCAAGCGAAACGGCGGCTCCGGCTGCCTCAAGGATCTCGGGCTGGTCACGGACGTCATCCGGGGCGTCGTGCGCGCCACGCACCTCCCCGTGACGGTCAAGATCCGCAGCGGGTGGAGCGAAGAGATGCGCGACCCGGTGGCCATCGCGCTCCGCTGCCAGGACGCCGGCGCGCAGGTCCTCACACTCCACCCGCGCACGCGCTCGCAGATGTATTCGGGCAATGCCCTCTGGGAGGAGATAGCCGCCGTGGTCGATGCACTCGACATCCCGGTGGTCGGCAACGGCGACATCCGCACGCCCGAGGATGCAATCCGCATGCAGCGCGAGACCGGCTGCGCCGGCGTCATGATCGCGCGCGGCTCCTTCGGCCAGCCGTGGATCTTCACGCAGGCACGCGCGCTCCTGGAGGGGCGCGAGATGCCGCCCACGCCTCCCATCGAAGAACGCTTCGCGATCGCCATCGAGCACGCGCGCATGGCGGAGGCGTTCGAGATGGATCCCCGCGGGGCAGCCATCGAGTTCCGCAAGCACCTCGGCTGGTACGTGAAGGGAATCCCCGGCTCGGCGGATTTGCGTCGCAAGCTGCACCAGGTGGTGTCGCTTCGCGAGGTGGAGGATCTCCTCGGTCAGTACCTCCTCGAGCGGAATCCTGGAGAGACCCCCGAGGAGGAGAGCATCTACGCTCCCCGGGTAGCCGTAGGCGTGTGAGGCGCGAGCGAGTCGCGGAGCTCCTCCAGCAGGTAGCGCGCGGCGAGCTCGATGTGTCGGGCGCGCTGGCCCGGCTTTCACTCCCCGATACGGAGTCGCTCCCCTTCGCCACCATCGATCACCATCGGGCGCTGCGGCAGGGCTATCCCGAGGTCATCTACGGAGGCGGCAAGACTCCGGAACAGATAGTCGCCATCGCGGAGCGCCTCGCCGTGCACGGAGATGGATTCCTCGCCACACGCGTGGAGCCGGCCGCCCAGCTCGCGCTTCGCGACCGCTTTCCCGAGGTGGAGATCAACGAGCTGGGACGCACGGCGTATCAGACGCCGCTCACGCCCCCGCCCGCGGGGCGCGGCTCCATCCTCATAGTGACTGCCGGCACGAGTGATCTCCCCGTCGCCGAGGAAGCGGCGGTCACCGCGCGAGCTCTGGGAAACAGCGTCGCACGCCTCACCGATGTCGGAGTCGCGGGGCTGCACCGGCTACTCGCGCGCTCCGACATGCTCGCCGAGGCGTCGGTGATCGTGGTGGTGGCGGGGATGGACGGCGCACTCCCCTCAGTGGTGGGAGGCCTGGTTGCCGTGCCCGTGATCGCGGTGCCCACCAGCGTGGGTTATGGAGCGAGTCTCGGTGGAATCGCGGCGCTGCTCACGATGCTCAACAGTTGCGCGTCGGGAATCACAGTCGTCAACATCGACAACGGGTTCGGCGCGGCGCACGCCGCCTCGCGAATCACGCACTCCTGAGCAGCCCGCAGCATCCCGCCTCGCGGGCCTGCACACGCAACGACTCGAACTCTGGGGATCAACGTGCCAGCGGCCGCGTTTACCCTGGGCGCCACCATCGCCGCGCTGCTCACGGCGCTCCTAGCAGCACTCATCATAACGCGCCGGGCGCGCGAAGAAGCCGAGCGCACAAGGGCACAGAACGCCACACTGGCCCTCGCGCTCCGTCCCACGCCAAGCAACGGCATGCGTACCGTCGGCTCGCCGCGCTTCCGGCGGGTTCCGTCGAGCGACGGCTCCATCCCCACGCAGACCGTGGAGCTCGAGGTAGTCGAGCGCTACCTGCAGGACATCCGCGACGCACTGGGCGCCGACGACGTGGTCCTCTGGAGGAGCGGAGAGCGGGACGAGCTCCTCACCGTAGCCTCGGCCTCCGGCTCGGTGTCGATAGACGACTTCCGAACCACGCCTCCCGCCGATTCGCTGGCGCATTGGGCGCTCCAGCAGGGGATGCTCGCGAGCAACTACGACACCGACGATGCCTTTCTCGTGGCCACCCCCGTCGGAAACGACGGGCGAGATCACGGCGTGATCGCGGTGTACGCCGCGGACCGACGCGCCATCTCGTGCGAGCGCGCACGAACCTATCTGCCGCGCTACGGGAAGCGCCTGGGCATGATGCTCGACATTATGCGCGATGGCCGTGAGACGCGTCGCTACCGGGGCAAGTCCGAGATCCTGGCCAGAGCGGCCGAGCGCATTCAGGAGAGCACCGACCTCGCGACTCTGGGGCGGGCAATCTGCCGCGCCTCGCTCGAGGTGTCCGGGGGCTCGCGCTCGGCGTTCGTCATCTGGAATTCCGCACCGGCCGGCCCCTCGGGGAGCTCCGGATCGCACGTGGACGAGGAAGAGGAGGGGAGCGGCCACATCGTCACCGTCTCGCTCGGCCATCCGCTCTCATCGGGCTTCGCCATCTCGCGCGATTCTTTCGTGGGGACGGCGTGCCGCGAGCGCCAGCGCTTCACCATCCTCAGAGAATCGTACCGGATGTCCGACTACCCCATCTTCGGCCCCGGCGAGCCCAGCCGGAAGGTGGGCTCGATGGCGGTGGTGCCGTTGCTGCGCGACGGAAAGTCGCTCGGTGCCATAGCGGTGGAGGGCGAGCAGGAGTCCCAGCTCACGTCCGTCGAGCGAGATCTCCTGCTGCTCCTCTCGTCGGTAGCCTCGGTGGGATTGGAGAGCGTGCGCCAGCTCGAGGAGGTGACCGCGCGCGCGGCCACCGACGAGCTCACCGGGCTCCCGAACCGCAGGATGTTCGACGAGCGCCTCGAGCAGCACCTGGCGGAGTGCGATCGCTACGACCAGGCCCTCTCGCTCATCCTCTGCGACGTGGACCACTTCAAGCGCGTAAACGACCAGCACGGCCATCGGGCGGGGGACCTCGTCCTGGCGGCCATAGGCCGGGCACTGGCGCACGGCATCCGGAACATCGACATCGTCGCCCGCTACGGCGGTGAAGAGCTCGCCATTCTGCTCCCACAGACTCCTATCGAGCGCGCTCAGGAGGTAGCGGAGCGCCTCCGGAAAACCGTGGCAGGGCTGCGCGTACCGGTCGAGGGCGGGGCGATCTCGGTGACGGCTTCGTTCGGTGTCGCCTGCTATCCCACCAGTGGCGGCGGGCGCGAAGCACTCTTCGCGAACGCCGACCGTGCCCTTTACGCCGCCAAGGACGAGGGGAGAAACAAGGTCATGGTGAGTTGCGGAAGGACAACTGCGGCAGCCAGTTAGAACATTCAGCGAAAGTATCGCATCAGATCCGTCGCCGATTGACCCGGGATGTGGATCCCGCTAGATTTGTTTTCGTAGGGGGCGACTGGCTTCGACGGGGTTAGTGAAGCCGTGGCTGCGTGCCCAGGTTCTCGGGTCCTGGTAAATCCCTCGGGAAACGTTACAACTGCCAACTCTGAATTGGCTCTGGCTGCGTAACTTCGGTTGACGCACCTGCCCGGTAGGTAGCCCGCCCGAGGCGGCTTGCCGGGTATCGCAAAATCGGGATAGTTCACCGTCGCGTCTTCCGGCAGTGAGCGAAATCTGTGAAGACTCGTCCGAGCGTGGGCGGCCCGTTGGCCAGCGATCGGAGACCTCAATCGGCGGGATACGCACGTAGACGCTGTGGTGGATCTTGTCTCGGACCGGGGTTCAACTCCCCGCGCCTCCACTTGGAAGCCCGTCTTCCGGGATTACCCGGGAGGCGGGTTTCATGCATATGTGAGCCCGCGATGACCAGACAGAGCACCCCAGCCGTACACGATCCCGGACCCGCGGATGCTCTCGCCCGCGCTGAGCAGGCAAAGCCCGACGCCGGGAAGTCGCTCCACCTGCCGGACGGCCACGAGATCCGTTTCGGGACGGCTTCCTGGACGGATCCCACGATCACGAAGGGCGCCGTCTTCTATCCGCCCGGCGTGGATTCAGCGGAAGAGCGGCTGCGTTACTACGCGTCGCGCTTCTCGCTCGTGGAGGTGGACTCCACCTACTACGCGCTCCCCGCTCGCAGGATGGCCGAGCTATGGAAAGAGCGTACTCCCACGGATTTCACCTTCAACGTGAAGGCGCATGCGCTCATGACGGGCCAGCCCACGGAAGTGCAGCGCCTCCCGCGCGAGCTGCGCGAGGCGCTGCCGAGCGAGCTCGCCGAGAAGGAGCGGATCTACGGGAAGGATCTCCCGCCCGATCTGTACGACGAGGTCTGGCGGATTTTCCGCGATGCCATGGAGCCGCTCCGATCGTCGGGGAAGCTCGGCGCGGTACTCCTCCAGTATCCTCGCTGGTTCCACCCGGGACACGACAACCGCGTGGCCATTCTCGACGCCCGCGACCGACTCGGAGATCTCGACTCGGCCGTCGAGTTCCGCAACGCGAGCTGGTTCAACGAGCGGAACGCCGAGCACACGCTCGACTTCCTCGAACGAAACGAGATCCCGTTCGTGATGGTGGACGAGCCGCAGGGATTCAGGAGCAGCGTTCCTCCGATCGAAGCCGTCACCTCGCCGCGTCTCGCGATGGTGCGCTTCCACGGCCGTCGCGCGAACGACTGGGAGCGACCCGGCGTGCCGGTGGTGGAGCGATTCCGCTATCTGTACGATCGCGCTGAGCTGGAGGAATGGGTACCGAAAATCACGCGGGCGGCGGAGAAGACGACGGAGACGCACGTGATCATGAACAACTGCTATTCCAACTACGGAACTACGAACGCGATCGAGATAGCGACGATGATCCGCGAGGTCTACGGCGAGTCTGGCCCCTGACTTGCCGAATGACCCGTACTCGACTGCCGGGGGTGATATGGGCCAGATCGACAGGAACGTGATGCGTGCGCGCGGGCTTGGCGACATCTCTCGACAGGAGACCAGATCCGTCACGCACGGCGAGTTCTGGATCCCCGAGGAGGAGCGCCAGCTCTACAAGGAGGTTCTCGCCGCGCTCAATGCCGCTGGAGTTCCGTACGTCGTCGCCGGTGCGTACGCCGTACACGCGCACACGGGGATCTATCGCGAGACGAAGGATCTGGATCTCTTCGTGGAGCCAGAGCACGTACTGCCCGCGATGCGCGCGTTGCGCCGCGTGGAATTGAGCGCGCGGCTGGAGCAGCCCCACTGGCTCGCCAAGGCCATACGCGGGCGCCATTTCGTAGACGTGATATTCGGGATGGGGAACGGTCTCGCGCTCATAGACCGCGACTGGTACGCGCACAGCAGCCCGGCCATCCTCGCCGCAACGCCGGTGAGGGTCGCGCCGGTGGAGGAGCTGATCTGGCACCGGCTCTTCATCAACGAGCGGCACCGGCAGGACATGTCCGACATCGTGCATCTGATCGCGAGCGTCGGCTCTCTGATAAATTGGCCGCGGCTCCTCGACAAGACGGGGGAGCACTGGCCGCTTCTCCTCTCGCAGATATTCGTGTTCCTCTACGTATATCCCGAGCTGGGCGACAGGGTGCCGCGCTGGCTGGTGGACGATCTGCTCGAGCGCGCACACGCGGAGAGCGGGCGTAAGCGGAGCGGCGAGCGAGTGACGCGAGGCACTCTGATTTCACGCTTCAGCTTCACGATCGACATTCACGAGTGGGGCTTTCGCGACGTTCGCGCCGAGAAGATCAGGGAGGTCGAGGAGCTTCCCATACTGCGCGAGATCGCGCAGAGCGACGTCTGGGACGAGAGCTCGCGAGCGGTAGCCGAGTATCGTGCAAGGGTCGCCTGACCAGCGAACAGCGCCCGCCAGTGGAGCGAGTGGAGGGCAGGGCTCCGCATGGCGTGGTCCCGAGCGGCGGCGCCCGACGTCGGGTGTGCTGCGGGTGGCGGCGGTGGGCGACTTCCACTGCGGCGTGAACGATGTGGGGCTCTTCCGTGACACCTTCGCCGAGGCGAACGTGAAAGCGGACGTACTCGTGCTCACGGGCGACATGACGCGGCGCGGCGAGCTCGCGGAGTTCAGGGTGGTGGCCGGCGAGCTCGCCGACGTGAAGATCCCCGTCGTGGGAGTCCTGGGCAATCACGACTACGAGGCGAATCAGGTCGTCGAAGGCATCGCGGAGCTCACCTCGCGTGGCATCCATGTGCTCGACGGCGATGGCTTCCAGCTTCTCGATCAGGTGGGCTTCGCGGGTGTGAAGGGATTCATGGGCGGTTTCGGACGCGGCACCCTCACCGCCTTCGGCGAGCCCGAGACGAAGGCGTTCGTCGGCACGACGATCGCGCAGGTTCAGAGTCTGGAGCTAGCGCTGCGGCGACTGGCAACGCCGATTCGCATAGTGGTGCTGCACTACGCGCCGATCCTCGCCACCGTGGTCGGCGAGCCCGAGATGATCCATCCATACCTGGGCACCGACCGTCTCGCCGAACCGCTCGACCGCTATGGTTGTACGGTGGCATTTCACGGTCACGCGCACTCGGGAACCTTCAGCGGACGCACGACCGGCGGAGTACCGGTATTCAACGTGTCGCTCCCGTTGCTGCGAAGGGAGGACCCGTCGCGCGCCTTCTTCGTCTACGAGATCCAGCTTCCGCCGGTGCCGTCACCGCAGCCGCATGCGCCGGACGGTGCAACGCCCAGGTCGCCCGCCAAGGAGCCGCCGGCAGGCGCGGTTCCGCCGGCGGCCGGATCGGGGTGACGGCGCTCAGTCGGCCGTGGCGAGCGCCGCACGCGCGGCAGCCAAACGGGCGATCGGCACGCGATACGGCGAGCACGATACGTAATTGAGTCCCGCCTCGTGGAAGAAGTGCACCGAGCGCGGCTCGCCGCCGTGCTCCCCGCAGATTCCCACCTTGAGGTCGTGGCGCGTGCGCCGCCCCTCGGTCACCGCGTAGCGCACGAGTTTCCCGACGCCATCGACGTCGACCACCTGGAAGGGATCCTCGGGGAGTATCCCACGTTCCACGTACGCGGGGAGGAATCGGCCGGCGTCGTCGCGACTCAGACCGAAGGTCGTCTGCGTCAGATCGTTGGTGCCGAAGGAGAAGAACTCGGCCTGAGTCGCGATCTCGTCGGCGGTGAGCGCCGCGCGCGGCAGCTCGATCATCGTCCCCACCGTGTACGAGATCTTCTCACCCGTATCCTCCATCACCTTCCTGGCGGTGTCGTCGATGATTGCCCGCTGGTTCTCGAACTCCTTCAGCGTGGCCACGAGCGGGACCATGATCTCGGGACGTACATCCTTGCCACGGCGCTTGACGGCGATCGCGGCCTCGATGATCGCGCGCGCCTGCATCTCCGTGATCTCGGGGTAGGTGATCCCGAGCCTGCAACCGCGATGTCCGAGCATCGGGTTGGACTCGCGCAGCGACTCGATCGTGCGGGCGAGATCCTCGAACGGCATCCCCAGCTGCTCGGCGAGGTGTCGCGTGTCTTCCGCCCCGTGAGGTAGGAACTCGTGCAGCGGAGGGTCGAGCAGGCGCACGGTCACGGGGAGACCATCCATCACCTCGAAGATCCCCTCGAAGTCCTTCCGCTGGATCGGAAGGAGCTTCGCGAGAGCGCGCCGTCTACCATCTTCATCGCGCGCGACTATCATCTCGCGCATCGCGACGATGCGATCCCCCTCGAAGAACATGTGCTCGGTGCGACAGAGACCTATCCCCTCCGCGCCGAAGGCGCGCGCCGTGCGCGCATCCTGCGGCGTGTCGGCGTTGGCGCGCACGCGTAGCGTGCGTGCCTCGTCGGCCCAGCCGAGCAGGCGGGCGAACGAGAGGTAGATGCGCGAGTCGGAGCCGCGCATGTTGCCCGAGAGCACGCGCACGACCTCGCTCGGAACAGTGGGCAGCTCCCCCACGTAGACGCGCCCGGTCGCCCCATCGAGCGTGATCCAGTCGCCCTCTTCGACGCGCGTGCCGTTCACGCTGAAGCACCGCCGCTCGGCGTCCACATCGATGTCCTTGCACCCAACCACCGCGCACTTGCCCATCCCCCGCGCAACCACCGCTGCATGGCTCGTCATCCCGCCACGCGCCGTGAGCACCGCGCGCGCGGCGACGATTCCGTGAAAGTCCTCGGGCGTGGTCTCCTCCCGAACGAGGATGACGCTCTCGCCGCCGGCGGCGCGCTGCTCGGCGGTGTCGGGGTCGAAGACGGCGTGTCCGCTCGCGGCGCCGGGGCTCGCGGGGAGGCCGACGGCGACGGGCTTCGCATCCACGGAGGGATCGATGATGGGGTGCAGGAGCTGGTCGAGCTGCTGCGCCTCCACTCGCTGCAGCGCCTCGCTCCGGCTTATGAGACCTTCCTCGACCATCTCCTCGGCGATCCTCACGGCAGCCGCCGCCGTTCGCTTTCCGGTCCTCGTCTGCAGCAGGTACAGCTTCCCGCGCTCCACCGTGAACTCGATGTCCTGCATGTCGCGGTAGTGCCGTTCGAGCCGCTCCTGCGTCGCGAGCAGATCCTCGTATGCGCCGGGGAGGCGCCTGGCCATCTCCTGGATCTCGAGCGGCGTGCGTATCCCCGCCACCACGTCCTCGCCCTGGGCGTTCACGAGGAACTCGCCGTAGAAGCGCTTCTCACCGGTGGACGGATTCCGGGTGAAAGCGACTCCCGTGCCCGAGTCGTCTCCCATGTTTCCGAATACCATCGCCACGACGTTCACCGCGGTGCCGAGCGTCTCGGCGATGTCGTTGTGACGCCGATAGTCCACAGCCTTCTTGAGCGTCCACGACTTCCACACCGCCTCGATCGCGCCCCAGAGCTGTTCCTGCGGATCCATCGGGAAGTCCGTTCCAATGGATGAGCGCACGAGCCCCTTGTACTCGTCTACCAGGGAACGCAGCGACTCCTCGGAGAGCTCAGCATCCGTGGCGACTCCCTGCGCGGCACGCTTCGCGCCGAGCAGCCGCTCGAAGTGGTTGATCGGCACGCCGAGGACCACGTCGCCGTACATCTGGATGAAGCGTCGATAGGAATCGTACGCGAAGCGCGCGTTACCGCTCTGCCGTGCCAGCCCGAGCACGCTCCTGTCGTTGAGGCCCAGGTTGAGGATCGTCTCCATCATCCCCGGCATCGAGACCGGCGCCCCCGATCGCACCGACACGAGGAGCGGGTCATTGTCGTCGCCGAGCCGCCGGCCCGCCACCTTCTCGAGACGCTCCAGCTTCTCCGCCACCTCCACGCGCAGCGCATCCGGTACCGTGCGATCCTCGAGGTAGTCGATGCACGCCCGACACGCGATGGTGAACCCGGGCGGCACCGGTACGCCGAGATTGGTCATCTCGGCGAGGTTCGCCCCCTTTCCGCCGAGCTCCATCTTCATGGCCCGAGTACCATCCGCCTGGCCGTTTCCGAAGAAGTAGACGAGAGAGGACATGAGGTAGAGCTCCTTGGCGTTGGGGGGTCGTTGGTCTGGAAAGCAGAAAGCAGACGGCAGAAAGCAGCAACGGCACACCGGCCGTAGTCATCCACGCGGAAGCGGGGATCCACGTTCAGCCGAGCAACCCGGATCCCCGCTTCCGCGGGGATGACGGGTCCTGGCGGTTCTCACTGCTTTCTGCTTTCTGCCTTCTGCATTCTGCCTTCTAGCTTCTGCTACCTCCCTCCTAGCATCCGCAACCGAACCTCAACTTGTCGGGATCGGTGGGCGGCGCGGTGGGATAGTCGCCGGAAAAACATGCGTGGCAAAATCCGTGCGGTCCATCGGGGACTGCGTGCAGCATACCCTCGAGAGAGAGGAAGCCGAGCGAATCGACGCCGACGCGCTGCGCGATCTCATCTACAGTGAGGTTGGCAGCGATCAGTTCCTCGCGCGAGGGCATGTCGATACCGTAGTAGCAGGGGCCGGTCACAGGCGGCGAGGCGATGCGCATGTGGATCTCTCGCGCGCCCGCCGCACGGATCATCGATACGAGGCCGCGAGTGGTGGTGCCGCGTACCATCGAGTCGTCCACCATCACCACGCTCTTCCCCTCGAGCACTTCGCGGACGGCGTTGTACTTGACCTTCACCTTCTGCACGCGTCCCTCCTGAGAGGGCTGAATGAAGGTGCGCCCCACATAGTGGTTGCGGATGAGCGCGAGCTCGAGGGGGAGACCGGTCTCCTCGGCGTAGCCGAGTGCGGCCGCGTTGGCGGAGTCGGGAACGCCGAAGACCAGGTCCGCCGTCGGTGCCGGGCACTCGCGACCGAGCCGGTGGCCGAGCGCACGCCGCGCTCTGTCCACCGAGCCGGTGAAGATCCGGCTGTCGGGCCGCGCGAAGTAGACGTACTCGAACACGCAGCGCTGGCTCTCCTTGGGCTCGAGCGCTTGGACCGAGCGCAGACCGTTCTCGTCCGCCAGCACGATCTCGCCGGGGCGTACATCGCGCAGGTAGGTGGCGCCCACCATGTCGAGCGCGCACGTCTCCGACGCGAAGACCACCGCGTCGCCGATCGTCCCGATGCAGAGCGGCCGCCAGCCGCGTGGATCGCGTACCGCCATCAACGTATCACCGGTCGCCACCAGGAGAGAGTAGGCACCCTCGACGCCGTCCAGCGCCTGCGTCAACCGCTCCTCCGGGACGTCCGAAGTGGAGCGCGCCATCCGGTGGACGAGAATCTCCGAGTCCATCGTCGAGCTGAAGATGGATCCCTTCGACTCGAGCTCCCTGCGGAGCTCTGTGGCGTTCACGATGTTGCCGTTGTGCGCCAGCGTGATGTAGCCGCCCCGGAAGCGCACGAGCACGGGCTGCACATTGTCCAGGGTCGATGATCCGGTTGTGCTGTATCTGGTGTGGCCGATCGCCAGTTCGCCATTCAATTCCGCCAGCGCTTCGGGCTTCAGCGCCTCGGACACGAGGCCCATCCCCCTGATCGCTCGCGCTGTCCCGTTGTCGTCCGCCACGACGATTCCGGCCGACTCCTGGCCGCGGTGCTGCAACGAGTAGAGCGCAAGGTGTGCAATGGCTGCCGCATCCGGCGTTCCTCGCACACCAACTATTCCACACATATTTCAGAGTTCCGCAGGTTTAGGGTGCTGCTCCAGTATCGCGGGCTCGGCTCCTCCGACCGTCATCAGCCGGGGGATCGCCTCGTGGTATGCCCGCGCGAGCCGCGCCAGCGGCGCACTCATCGTGCGTCCGGCAGCGGTAATGCTCAGTGTATCGCCATCAGGACGCACGCTGCCGATCCGGCGCGCCGCTACTCCGTGTCGCGCCGCCAGGTCGATGACGCGCTGTGGCTCGGGTGTGCTCACCACGATCCGCGCCTGCGCCTCCCCAAAGAGGAGCGCGCGCAACGGAAGATCGTCCCACCCGTCGAGCGACACGTCGGCCCCGATGAGGCGCTCCGGGTCGCCGATCGCGCACTCCGCGAGCGCCACCGCGAGCCCTCCCTCGCTGCAATCGTGCGCCGAGCTCACTATTCCCGACGCGATCGCCTCGAGAAGCGCGTCGATCGTGGCGCGCTCCCGCTCGAGATCGCAGCGCGGAGGCGCTCCCGCCACCACGCCGTGGATGTGGGCGAGGTACTCGCTCCCACCCAGCTCCTCGGTGGGCTCACCGAGGAGGACGATCACGTCCTCCCGCTCGGGGAATCGCGACCGGGTCACGTGGTCGAGCGACTCCACCACACCGACCATCCCGATGACCGGAGTCGGGTAGACGGCGCCCGACGGATTCTCGTTGTAGAGAGACACGTTCCCGCCGGTGACCGGAGTGCCGAGCGCACGACACGCCTCGCCCATCCCGGTCACCGCTTCGCGGAACTGGTAGAAGACCTCGGGGCGCTTGGGGTTTCCGAAGTTGAGGCAGTTGGTGATCGCCATCGGCCGGCCGCCCACGCACGCCACGTTGCGCGCGGCTTCGGCTACGGCGATCCGGCCGCCGTTGCGCGGGTCGAGATAAACGTAGCGCCCGTTGCAGTCCGTCTTGAGCGCGAGCGCCTTGGAGCTCCCGCGCACTCGCACCACTGCGGCATCGCCGTCGCCGGGTGGCACGACGGTGCTGGTTCTCACCGTGGTATCGTACTGCCGGAATGCCCAGCGCTTGCTCGCTATGGTGGGGGAGGAGAGGAGCCGCTCGAGCGTCCACGCAGGATCACTCTCCTCGGGAAGCTCGGCGATGCTCGCCACATCGCGCTCGCGGAGCGCGCGGATCGCCTCGCTCTCGCGTGCGCCTGGCGTGTACACCGGACAGTCGGTCACGAGTCGGGAGCCGGGGAATTCCGCCACCACGCGGTCGCCTTCGGTGACGCGGTACACGGGCTCCGCGATGACTTCGCCGATCACCGCCGCGTGGAGGTCCCACTTCGTCAGGATGGCGCTCACGTCATCTTCATGCCCGCGCTTCGCCACGACGAGCATCCGCTCCTGCGACTCGCTGAGGAGGATCTCGTACGGCGTCATCCCCTCCTCGCGCACCGGCACCTTGCTCACATCGATCGTCACGCCCACCTCGCCGCGCGCCGCCATCTCTGCGGACGATGACGTGAGTCCCGCCGCACCCATGTCCTGGATGGCCACGATGTGACCGCTCGCGATCAGCTCGAGACTCGCCTCGAGGAGGAGCTTCTCGGTGAACGGATCGCCTACCTGAACGCGCGGCCGCTTGGCCTCGCTCGCCTCAGTGAGATCCTCGGATGCGAAGGAAGCGCCATGGATTCCGTCGCGGCCGGTTCGCGCGCCGACGGCCATGATCGCGTTGCCCACGCCCTCCGCCTTGGCGCGGATGAGATCGCGCTCGTGCATGATCCCCACGCACATCGCGTTGACCAGCGGATTCCCCTCGTACGACGAATCGAACATCACCTCGCCGGCCACCGTCGGGATGCCGACGCTGTTACCGTAGTCGCCGATCCCCTTCACGACGCCACCGAAGAGGTAGCGCACGCGTGCCGAGTCGAGCGGCCCGAAGCGCAGCGAGTCGAGCATCGCGATCGGGCGCGCGCCCATGGTGAAGACGTCGCGCAGGATCCCGCCGACGCCGGTAGCCGCCCCCTGGTACGGCTCGACCGCCGAAGGGTGGTTGTGCGATTCGATCTTGAAGGCGACGGCGAGTCCGTCGCCTATGGATATTACGCCCGCGTTCTCTCCGGGGCCCTGCAGCACGTAGGGCGCCTGGGTGGGAAGGCTCTTGAGTACGGGGCGCGAGTGCTTGTACGAGCAGTGCTCGCTCCAGAGCGCGCTCACTATCCCCAGCTCGGTGAAGGTCGGCTCGCGACCCAGCATGGCTACGAGGATCTCGTACTCGTGCTCCGTGAGTCCGTGCTCGGCGACGAGCGCCGGGGTAATCGCGGGATCGCCTGGCCGCGGCTGGACGCTCACCGCCAAGGTGCCGCCTCCCGCGAGCCGATCGCGATCGTGGACCGCTGCTGAATCATGTATTCCTCTCGCGTCACGCCGAAACGTGCGCCATCATCGATTGAAAGATACCCAGCCCGTCGGCGGAGCCCAGCAACGGATCCACCGCGCGCTCGGGGTGGGGCATGATACCGAGCACGTTCCCCTCGGCGCTCATGATCCCCGCTATCGCATTCACCGACCCGTTGGGGTTCGAGGCGTCGTCAGTCTCTCCCGCGGCGTTCACGTAGCGGAAGAGCACCCGTCCCTCGTCCTCGAGGCGCTGGATCGTATCGGCATCGGCAGTGTAGCGCCCTTCGCCGTGCGCCACGGGAAGGCGCAGGACGTCGCCCTGGCGGTAGCGGTTGGTGAACATCGTGTCGGTGTTCTCGACGCGAAGCCGTACCGGCGCCGAGACGAACTGCAGCCCGACGTTGCGCATGAGAGCCCCGGGAAGGAGTCCCGCCTCGCACGCGATCTGGAAACCGTTGCAGATCCCCACCACCGGACCGCCGCGGCGCGCGTGCGCCACCACCTCGTGCATGATCGGGCTGAAGCGCGCGATCGCGCCGGCGCGCAGGTAGTCGCCGTAGCTGAAACCGCCCGGGAGGATCACCACATCCACTCCCTCCAGGTCGCGCGACTTGTGCCAGAGATATACCGCTTCGGCTCCCAGCTCATCCGTCACCGCGTGGTGCGCGTCGTAATCGCAGTTGGAGCCCGGGAAAGTGACGATACCGAACTTCACGATTCCTCCACGGACGCTATCTGAAAGTCCTCGACGACCGGGCTGGCGAGGAGCTTCTCGCACATGTCGCGCACTCGCTCGCTGGCAGCGGCGCGGTCGGGCGCATCGAGCTGCATCACGACGAAGCGCCCGACCCGCACGTCGCGCACCTCGGAGAAGTCGAGCGAGTGCAGGGCATCGGCCACCGCCTTCCCCTGTGGATCGAGAATCCCCTGCCTCGGCGAGATGTTCACGGCAACACGAAATCGGCTCATCAGCCGTCCTCTTTACCTGGTCGTTGAATTGTTTGCGGGCCGCTTCGTCCGCGGCCGCGCCTCCGGCGTCTGCGCTCCCGTCCGGGGCGCTCGGCCAGCTCGATCGGGCGCGCCTCGAAGTCGTCTTCCGCGCCCTCATCGAGGAGCGGGTCGCCGACTGGCAGCCGATCCACGAGTCCGAAGAGGAACGTCTTCACGAGCCCGTACGCCACGTACGCCACGAGGGCGGGGAAGGCGAACGAACGCGGCCTGAAGAGCACCCCGACCACCACCGCGAGGATGAACAAGCTCACGACGATGCTCTTCGGGCTCCGGAAGCTGACGGTGGGCGGGGCGGGGTAGATGACGTGGCTGATCATCAGCAGCCCGAGCACCAGCATCACGCCCGGAAGAACCGTGTGCCACGGCCAGCTGCTCATGATGGTCTGCGCGTAGAGCGACGTCTGGCTGAACCAGTAGTAGGTGGCCAGCGTCATCCCCGCCGCGGGGCTCGGGAGCCCATGGAAGTGCGTCTTCGCGTGGCCGCCCTGCTCGATGTTGAAGCGCGCCAGGCGCATCACCGCGCACGCCACGTAGAAGAAGCAGAAGAGCCACGCCCAGCCGTCGTGGTTGAGCACCGCGAAGTACATGATGAACGCGGGTGCCACTCCGAAGCTCACGGCGTCCACGAGCGAATCGAGCTCGACGCCGAAGCGGCTTCCGGTGCGCGTCATACGAGCGACGCGTCCGTCGAGCGTGTCCATCACGCCGGCCAGGACCACGCACCAACCGGCCCAGATGAAGTCACCCCGGCTCGCGGAGACTATGGCGAAGACGCCGAAGAAGAGATTCCCCAGCGTGAAGCCGTTGGGGAGGAGCACCACCGCCCGGCGCATGTCCGGCCGCGGGATGGCGGGCGACCTCACTGCAGAAGCTCCGCGAGCACGGTGCTCCCCGCTTTCGGCGTGTCGCCCAGCTTCACCACCACTTTCGCATCGGTGGGGAGGAAGACGTCCACGCGGGAGCCGAAGCGGATTATTCCCATACGCTCACCCTGTGTGGCCGAGTCGCCCATCTGCGCGTAGTTGGCGATACGCCGTGCTACGAGCCCCGCGATCTGCCGCACGAGAATTCTGCGCTCGCCGCTCTGGATGCCGACGGACATCTGCTCGTTCTCCAGGCTCGACTTCTCCGTCGCCGCGTTGAGGAACTTGCCCGGGTTGTAGTGCAGGTACGCCACCTCTCCGCTCACCGGATAGCGGTTCACGTGCACGTTGAAGATGTTCATGAAGATCGAGATCCGAATCGCCTTCGACTCGAGGAACGCCGGCTCCTCCACTTCGGTGATCATCACGACGCGCCCGTCGGCCGGCGATACCACCAGCGTCTCGCCCCGCGGACCAGTGCGTTCCGGATCGCGAAAGAAGTACACGACCCAGAGCGCGACGACGAGCAGTGCGAAGGCGAGGATCCAGAGCGGCAGCGAGCGGCGCGAGAGCGCGGCCCAGAAGGCGCCGGCCGTCAGTGCGGCCGCTATGGCTACGAAAAC
Organism: Gemmatimonas aurantiaca; assembly: GCA_044463245.1. Lineage (GTDB taxonomy): Bacteria > Gemmatimonadota > Gemmatimonadetes > Gemmatimonadales > Gemmatimonadaceae > JADGGM01. Next base: position 21,361 of record JBIQMO010000012.1, on the reverse strand, counting down.
GAGTCCTTCGCGTGCGATGCTCACGTGAGCTCCGACACGTCGAGCTCCGATCCCGTGATCCTGCGGTATGCGTCCCGGTAGCGCTCGCTGGTGGCGATCACGACCTCATCCGGCAAACGCGGCGGGGGGGCGTCGCCGTTCCAGCGCCCCGCCTGCCGCTCCGATTCCAGGTAGTCGCGCAGTGGCTGCTTGTCGAAGCTGGGCTGGGAGTGCCCGGGCTCGTAACGGTCGGCCGGCCAGAAACGTGAGCTGTCTGGCGTGAGCACCTCGTCCACCAGGAGGAGCTCGCCCTCGGGCGACGTGCCGAACTCGAATTTCGTGTCGGCCACTATGATTCCGCGCCCGGCCGCGATCTCGCGCCCACGCTCGTAGATGGCTAAGGAGAGGCGCTCCAGTTCGGCGGCCCGATCGGGGCCTACCACCTCGCGTACCCTGGCGATCGTGATGTTCTCGTCGTGTCCCGCCTCCGCCTTCGTCGCGGGGCTGAAAATGGGTCGCGGCAACCGGTCGCTCTCGGTGAGGCCCTCGGGCAGCGGCTCACCCGCCAGCGTACCGTGCCGCGAGTACTCCTTCCAGGCCGAGCCGGAAATATAACCGCGAACTACACACTCCACAGGGAACACGCGCGCGCGTCGGCAGAGCATCGCGCGCCCCACGATCTCCCGGCGATGAGCGCTCAACGCGGGCACCGCGGCGATGATCTCGTCGGCATCGGCCGTGATCATGTGGTTGCCCACGATGCCCGAGAGCTGGCCGAACCACCAGGCGCTGATCTGCGTGAGCACCGCGCCCTTGTATGGAACCGGCTCCCCCATCACCACGTCGAATGCGCTCACCCGGTCGGTCGCGACGAGGAGGATCCGATCGGCGTCCGCCTGGTAGATGTCGCGCACCTTCCCACTGCCGATCTTCTTCAGCGGGAGCGCGCTGCTCGCCATTGCCGTCATACGCGGAGTGCCTCCGGCTCGCGCGTGCTGGTCCCCTCGGCTGCCAGGATAGGGTCCACCACGTCGCGCAGGAAATCATCCACCTGCTCCGGAGCGCGTCCCACGAAGTCCTCCGCACGCGTGATGTCACGCATCTCGTCCAGGGAGAGCCCGAAAGCAGGATCGGCCGCGAGCCGGTCGAGGAGGTCGTTCCCCTGCGCCCCATCCTTCACTGCCCGCGCAGCCTCGATGCTGTGACCGCGAATCAGTTCGTGGACCTCCTGCCGGTCCGCGCCGCCGCGCACCGCGCGCACGATGAGCTTCTCGGTCGCCATGAACGGCAGCTCGTCGTCCACGCGCCGGCGTATCCGCGCCGGGTGCACCTCGAGACCGCGAGCGATGTTTCCCTGCAGGAGGAGAATCGCATCCGCCGCGAGGAACGACTCCGGGATGACGAGCCGCCGGTTGGCGCTGTCGTCCAACGTGCGCTCGAAGAACTGCACGCTGTGCGTCTGGTTGGCGTTCTCCTCGAGGGAGATGACGAAGCGCGCCAGCGAGGAGATGCGTTCCGATCGCATCGGATTCCGCTTGTACGCCATCGCGGACGATCCGATCTGCTCCGTCTCGAAGGGCTCCTCGATCTCGCCGAACGACTGGAGCACGCGGATGTCCGCGGCGAACTTCGCCGCGCTCGCCGTTATACCGCTCACCACCGAGAGCACCTGCGCGTCGAGCTTCCGCGTGTACGTCTGGCCGGTGACGGGCAGGACGTGCTCGAAGCCCATCTTGCTCACCACCAGTCGCTCGAGGCGGTCGACCTTCGAGTGGTCGCCGTCGAAGAGCTCGAGGAAGCTCGCCTGGGTGCCCGTGGTACCCTTCACCCCACGGAGCGGGAGGGTGCGGATGCGGAGATCCACGTCCGCGAGGTCGAGAACCAGGTCCTGCATCCAGAGCGTGGCGCGCTTGCCCACCGTGGTGAGCTGCGCGGGTTGGAGGTGCGTATACGCGAGTGCGGGCTCCGCTCGCCAGCGGCGCGCGAAGGCGGCGAGGGCCGAAAGCACATCGACGAGCTTCGCCCGCAGGAGCGAGAGCCCGCGGCGCATCAGGATGAGATCGGCGTTGTCCGTCACGAAGGCGCTGGTGGCACCCAGGTGGATGAACGGCCGCGCGAGTGGCGCCACGTCCCCGAAGGCGTGGACGTGCGCCATCACGTCGTGGCGGAAGCGCCGCTCGAAGGCGGCGGCCTTCTCGAAGTCTATGTCGGCGAGGTGCGCACGCATCTGCGCGAGCCCCTCGTCGGTTATGTCTTCCACCCCGAGCTCGCGCTCGGCCTCTGCGAGGGCGAGCCAGAGCTGTCGCCAGAGCGCGTGGCGCTGCTGCGGCGACCAGAGCTCCACCATCGCTCGCGATGCATATCGCTCGGAGAGTGGAGAGGCGTATCGTGTATGGTCCGTCATCGAATCATGAAATCGGTGGAATAGATCCGGCCGCCGCGTTCGAAGTACATGCGCACCACGTCGCGCCCCGAGAGCGCGTCGAACACCTTGGCCACGTCCTGAGCGTTGTCGATCGGTACTCGGTTCACCTGGACGATCACGTCGCCCTTCTCGATCCCCAGGTCCTGTGAAACGCGATCGCTCACGTCGTAGATGAGCGCGCCGTGCCCGCTGCGGATCCCGCGCTCGGCGCGTATGGCCGGAGTCACGGTGACCAGCTCGAGCTCCTTCAATACCTGCACCTTCGGCGCGCTCACCTCGGGGAGATCGGCCACCGTGAGGGACACGTCGAATTCCTTGCCGCCCCGCCGCACCACGATCGGCACCTTCTCACCCACGCGGAGATCGAGCCGCTCGGCTTCCCAGTCGAACGGGTTGCGCAGCACGCGATTCCGCGAGCGCAGCAGTTCGTCGCCCGGCCGCAGGCCGGCCTTGGCGGCCGGCGAGCCCGGTACCACGGAGCGGACGATCACACCGGAGCGGAGCGCGCGACGCGGATTCTGCGTCTCGGGAAGTCGCAGCTTGATCCCCAGCCAGGGACGGCGAATGGCGCCGTGCAGGAGGAGATCCTCCGTCACGCGCTTGACGCGATTGATCGGAATGGCGAAGCCCAGTCCCACCGAGCCGCCGGAGGGAGAGTAGATCGAGCTGTTCACGCCGATGACCTCGCCCACCGCGTCCACCAGCGGACCGCCGGAGTTCCCCGGGTTTATCGGAGCATCGGTCTGGATCATGTCCACGTACGTGGCGTTCCCCTCGGAGCGCGCCACGAGGTTCCGCCCCGTTCCGCTGATCACGCCCACCGTCACGCTGGGCTCCGGGTTCCCCAGGAGGAAGCCGTACGGATTCCCGATCGCTATCACCCACTCACCGATGAGCAGGCTGTCCGAGTCGCCGAGCCGCGCGACCGGGAGATTCTTCGCCGGGATCTTGAGTACGGCGATGTCGTTGATCTCGTCCTTCCCGAGGAGCTTCGCGCTGTAGGTGGTGCCATCGCGCAGCGCCACGGAGATCGAGTCGGCATCGTTGATGACGTGCGCGTTCGTTACGATCACTCCATCGTCGCGCACGATGAAGCCGGAGCCGAGTCCAGGAAGGACCCGGTCGCCACCACCGCCGAAGAAGAAGGAGAACGGATCCGGCGACCGGTGCTCGATCACCTCGGTCTGCACCGTCACCACGGAGGGCGCTACCTCGGAGGTGGCGGCGGTGATCCGGGTGCGCCGCCGTGAGTCTATGGAGTCGGCCAGCGCTCCCGTCTTCTGCGCCGCGTTCGCCACCGATACGGAGAGTCCCGAAGCCGTGAGCTCGGAGGCGCGCGGAGCGTCCCCCGATCCACCGCACCCCGCAGCCAGCGCCAGAGGGATGAGCCACCTGAAGATCATCGTCAAACCCCCGAGCGCGTCTTGGCTATCCGCTTGCTCCAGTCGTTGAGAAAACGGTCGAGCCCCAGATCGGTTAGTGGGTGCACCAGCATATCGCGCAGCACCGACGGCGGCAGCGCGGCGGCGTCCGCACCGGCGCGCGTCGCATCCAGGAATCGGTGTACAGAGCGGATGCACGACGCCGCGATCTCACACTCCACGCCGAAGCGATCGAAGATCGTGCGCACGTCGGACACGACGGCGGCGCCGTCGACGCCGATGTCATCGAGCCGACCGACGAACGGACTGACGAAGGCGGCACCGGCCTTCGCTGCGAGGAGCGCCTGCGCGGCGCTGAAGACCAGTGTGACGTTGACGCGGATTCCATCCGCCACGAGTCGGCGGGTCGCCACCAGCCCCTCCTCGATCATGGGGATCTCGACGACCACGTTGTCGGCGATGCGCGCGAGCTCGCGCCCTTCGCGGTACATCCCGTCGGCGTCGATCGAGATCACGTGCACCGTGACCGGTCCGTCCACGAGCTCGGCGATCTCGCCCACGTGAGTGAACGGCTCGCGATCGGTGAGCTCGGCGGCGAGGAGCGACGGATCGGTCGTCACTCCGTCGATGAGACCCGTGCTGAGCGCCCAGCGGATCTCGGAGATGTCGGCGGTGTCGAGATAGAGTCTCATTCCTGGGTCAGATAGAAGTCGGGCGGGTAGTGGACCGTCTCGAGAAAGAGCCCATGGGGCGGGGCGGGGGCGGAGGTATCGGCGTTGTCGGTGGCGCGAAGGAGCGTCACGATGCTGTCCGGCTCGCGTCGTCCGGACGCGGCTTCCACCATGGTGCCTACGAGGAACCTCACCATGTGGTGGAGGAAGCGATTCGCCTCGATCTCGAAGACGAAGCCTCCCTCGCGCTCGCGCCAGCGGGAGTGGAGCACCGTGCAACGATGGTGGTCGTTGGGACCAGCGGTACGCTGGACGGCGAAGGCACGAAAGCAGCGGTCGCCCAGGAGGGCGACCGCATTCGCTTCGAGCACCGCACGGTCGAGCGGGCGCGCGAGCGCCCACTCCCAGCGTCTTCGAAAAGGGGAGCGCGCCGCCTCGTCGGTACCGATATGATAACTGTAGCGCCGCGAAGTAGCACTGTACCTGGCATGAAAGTCCGGCCGCATCTCGTGCGCCGCGGCAACCCAGATGTCAGGGGGAAGGAGTGCGTTCAGCGCCCTGCGCAGCTCGCGCGGGGTCCACCTCGGTGCGACCCGCACGCCCACGGCCTGGCCTCGTGCGTGCACTCCGGCGTCCGTCCTGCCGGCGCCGGTCGCGACTACTCTCCTCCCGCACAACCGCGCCAGCACGTCCTCCAGCACCGCCTGCACCGTACGTTCGCGCGGCTGCCGCTGCCACCCCGCGAACCCCGCGCCGTCGTATTGCAGCACGAGCTGCACGGTGCGCTCCACCATGATCTGGGAACATATCCGCGCGCCTTCGCATGTCAAGCAAGGTAGCGCGCCGGAACCGATTGACAGTTCAACACCTACGCCTCTACATTCACGATCCCGCGCCCGCCTGTCCTCCGCCGTTCCCACTGGCTCGATGCCGCCTCGCACACTCGCGTCGCTCGCACATGCACTGGCCGCCGCATCCGACCTGGATGTGGCGCTCGTCGCGCTGGGCGAGGCGCTCGCCGAAGTGGACCGCTCGTCGCGCATCGCACTCATCTCCTTCGACGCGCGCCGCCAATTGCTCGCCGAGCGCCGCTCGCCCAACGGAAGCCGCGTGGAACGTGAACGCGTCGACACCACCTTCGACCATCTCCCGGTCCGGCTGCGCGCACCGGTCTCCACCGGTGGCCAGTTCGTCGATGTGGGCGACGACTCGGACGACTACGCGCGCCTCTTCGGGATCGGCTCAGCGCTCAACGAGGAGGGGCTCCTCGCGGTGCGCGGCGTCACGACCGACGGGCACCTCTCGGCGGTGATCGCCCTCCTCGAGCCGCGTCGCTTCTTCGGCACACGCGTGATGGAGCGCTTCGCACCCTACGTGGCGCTCTTCGAGCTCGCCTACCAGCGCTTCGCCGAGCGTGAGGCGCGTGAGGAAGCGGTCCACACGCTGGAGGATGTGACGCAGCGCGTGCACGGCGAATACGTGAAGCGTCTCGCGGACCTCGAGCGGCAGCTCGCGGTCGCCCGCAACACACCATCGTCCGTCGCTACCGCGCTCTCCCCGGGGCGGCTCGTAGCGCTCGAGACAGATGCCGCCAACGCGCGCGAAGAGGCGCGACGCGCCACGCGCCGCGCAGATGCCGTCGAAGGGCAGGTGACCGCCGCGGTCGGCCAGCTCGAACAGGCGCACGTGGAGCTCCACCGCCGCTCGGAGACGCTCAGGCAGAAGACGCGCACGCTGTATCTCATCGACCGCGTGCTCACTCTCGACGCGGCCACCGCGGATCCGCGGCAGCTCGCCGATGGACTCCTCGCCCTCGTCGGCGACGACATGCAGGCGCAGCGCTGCTCGCTCATCCTGCGCATACCCGGCGGCGACGAGATGTACATCGCCGCCTCCAAGGGATTGGCACCCGAGATAGGCGAGGGTCAGCGGCTCAGGATCGGCGTGGGAGTGGCGGGGAAGGTGGCCGCATCGCGCGAGCCGCTCCTCGTCACCGATGTCGCCGAGGCACGCGGCCACCCCCTCCTCGGCGATGAGTACTTCACCACCGGCTCGTTCATCAGCTTCCCGCTCGCCTACCACGACGAGCTGGTGGGCGTTCTCAATCTCACCAACCGCGCCAAGCGCGGCATCTACGTGGACGACGACGTGGAGCGCGTGCGGCTCCTCGCTCTCGTGATCTCGCTCGTGACGGTGCACGCGGGCCTCCCCGAACGACTGCTGGTGACGATCGGTGCCCACTGATGTGTTGGGGAGCGCGATCCGCCGGCTCGCTACCGGCGCTTCGCTCTCCGCGGAGGAAACCGCGTCGGCCTTCGATGTGATCATGCGCGGCGAAGCCACGCCGGCGCGGATCGCGGCCATCCTCATGGCGCTGCGGGTGAAGGGCGAGACCTCCGAGGAGGTAGCGGGCGGCGCGCAGGCGATGCGCAACGCCATGGTGCGCCTCCCCGCGAGCGACCCGGAATCACTAGTCGATACCTGCGGAACTGGAGGCGGCTCGCTACAGACCTTCAACATCTCCACCGCTGCGGCGCTGATCGCCGCGGGCGCGGGAGTTCGGGTAGCGAAACACGGCAACCGCTCCTTCACCTCGCGCTCCGGGAGTGCCGATGTGCTCGAGGCGCTCGGGGTAGCAGTGGAGGTGCCGGTGGAGGTGATGCGTCGCACGCTCGAGCGCACCGGCATCGTCTTCATGTTCGCCCCGATCATGCACCCCGCGATGCGCCACGTGGGCCCGGTACGGCGCGAGCTGGCGATCGGTACTCTGCTCAACGTTCTCGGACCGCTGGCGAATCCGGCGGGCGCGGGGCGCCAGGTGGTGGGCGTCGCCGAGGAGAGCCGGCTTCAGCTCCTGGCCGGCGCGCTCGCCTCGCTCGGTAGCCGGCATGCCATGGTAGTACACGGAGAGCCGGGGATGGACGAAGTTTCCCCCCTCGGCTGCACGCGCGTGCTGGAGGTAAGGGACGGCGTGATTCAGGAGTGGACTCTCGACCCGGAGAGCTTCGGCATGAGGGCGCACTCGGAGACCGAGCTCGCCGGCGGTACGCCGGAGGAAAATGCGACCACCATACTCGATGTGCTCGCGGGTCGGCGGCGCGACGGTGCGCGAAGCGCAGTGCTCCTCAACGCAGCGGCCGCGATCTACGTGGCGGATCGAGCGGCGTCGTACGAGGACGCGCTGGCCGCGGCCGAGCGAGCCCTGGATGAAGGGAAGGGGATGCGGGCGCTCGACGCACTGCGCCGCGAGGAGCAGCGCGCGGAGCACTGATGCTTCACGGGCCCGCCGGAAGCCGGCGGGCCCGTGATTCCCGCAGCCGGAGAGAGCTCCGGGCCTCAGTACTGCCGCATCACTCCAACCACCACGCCCTGGATGGTCACGTCGTTTTCGTGGACGTAAATAGGCGACATCGTTTCGTTGGCCGGCTGGAGACGGATGCGCCCGTCGCGCTCGCGATAGAACTTTTTCACCGTCGCGGAGCTGTTGTCTATGAGCGCGATGACCGTCTCGCCGTCGTCCACCGACCGGCGCTCGTTGATCACCACGAAGTCGCCGTCACGGATCTGCTCGTCGATCATCGAGTTCCCACGGACACGCAGCACGTAGTGGCCGCCCGGCCGGCGCACGAGGCTTTCGGGGACGTGCACCGTCTCGTCCACCTCGATCGCCTCGATCGGGAGACCGGCGGCTACGCTACCGAGGAGCGGAAGCTCCACGGCACGGGGCATCGCATCGGAGGGGAGGATCTCGATCGCGCGGCTCTCGTTGAAGGCGCGCTTGATGTAACCCTTCCGCTCCAGATTGCTCAGATGTTCGTGGACAGTCGCGAGCGAGTTATAGTTGAACTGCCGCGCGATCTCCTCGAAGCTGGGCGCGTAGCCGTTCTCCTCGGCGTAGGCACTCAGATAGTTGAGGATCTCCCTCTGTCTTTTCGTCAGAGCCATACTTCAGCACCCCGCACGTTGGACCAGTAGCCGGTGCGGGGATCGCACCGGCGCCCCGAAGGGACTCCGAATCCACTATAGCCGAATATTACCCGAAGTGCAAGTATACAGCGGACTTCATAAATGAGCTGGTCACCTCCCACAGGCGTACTCGGCCGGATCGTGGCCGAGTCGATGGCGCGAGTGGCCGAACTGCGCGCGGACCCCGCTGCCTCTCGCGCGCTCGAGCGCGAGCTACCCGCCGCTCCCCCAGCGCCGAGCTTTCGCGATGCGCTCCTGCGCGAGAACGTGGCGGTGATCGCCGAGGTGAAGCGTCGCTCCCCGTCGAAGGGAGAGATCAACCGCGCCCTCGCCGCCCCGGACCAGGCCCGCGCGTACGCGGCCGGCGGTGCCGCGGCGATCTCCGTGCTCACCGAGCCCGCGCACTTCGCCGGCTCGCTCGACGATCTGCGCGCGGTGTGCGCCGCGGTCGAGCTTCCGGTGCTGCGGAAGGATTTCCTCGTGGACGAGCTGCAGCTCCTCGAGGCGCGCGCCGCGGGCGCGGCCGCGGTGCTGCTCATCGCTCGCGCGCTCTCTCCAGCGCTACTGGCGCGGCTCTTCGGCTTCGCTCGCGAGCTCGGGCTCGATGCGCTCGTCGAGGTGCGCACGCAATTCGAGCTGGACAGGGCACTCGAGATCGGCGCTCCGGTGATCGGTGTGAACGAGCGCGACCTGGAGACGCTCGAGCTGGAACCGGCGGTGCGAGAGCGACTCCTCCCCGCGATCCCATCGTCGGTCGCGGCCGTGGCGGAGAGCGGGATCAAAAGCGCGGAAGATGTGGAGCGCGCCGCTGCCCTCGGGGCGGACGCGGTACTGGTGGGGTCGTCGCTCTCCGCATCCGCGGCGCCGGAAGCGGCAGTACGGGCACTCGCCAAGGTGCGGCGCAGGGGCCGGAGTGACGGTTGAGATAAAGTTCTGCGGGCTGACGCGCCCCACCGACGCCACCTTCGCAGCTTCGCTGGGCGCCTCGTACGTGGGGGCGATCTTCGCGGGCGGACCGCGTAAGATCACTCCCGGACGTGCGGCGGAGCTCTTCGAGGCCGTGGGGAGCGCGGCGCGGCACGTCGGCGTGTTCGCCGCGGAGTCTCCCGCGGAGGTAGCACGCGTGGCACGCGCCGCGGCTCTCGACGTGGTACAGCTTCACGGCGATCCGACCGCGGAGTACGTGACCCGGCTCCGCGAAGAGTGCGCGCTCACCATCTGGGCAGTCGTGCGAGTCTCGTCGGGTCCCGTCGAGCAGCGCATCGCGGAGCTGGACCGGTTGGTGGACGCCATCGTGCTCGACGCCTTCGCGCCCGGTCTGCTGGGCGGTACCGGGACGACCTTCGACTGGCGCCGCGCGGCCGCGTGGGCGCGTCCCGAGCGTGCCCGGCTGGTGGTGGCGGGCGGCCTCACGGCGCACAACGTCGGCGAGGCGATCCGCTGGCTGGTTCCGGATATCGTAGACGTTTCATCCGGCGTGGAGTCCGCGCCGGGCATCAAGGACCACGAACGGATGCGGGCCTTTGTCGAGGCCGTGCGTCAGGACGGCGATCGGAGATGAGCAGGGCCGCGAAGACAGATCGATTCGGAGAATATGGCGGGCGCTACGTGCCCGAGACCCTCATACCCGCGCTGGACGAGCTCGACGAGGCATTCGAGAGCGCGATGGCCGACGACGCCTTCCGTTCGGAGCTCGACGAATTGCTCGGGAGCTATGTCGGTCGTCCATCATCGTTGAGCACCGCGCCGCGGTTGTCCGAGGTCGTGGGCGCGCCGGTGTACCTCAAGCGCGAGGACCTGAACCACACCGGCGCTCACAAGATCAACAACACCGTTGGCCAGGCCCTCCTGGCCATGCGGATGGGCAAGCGGCGGATAATCGCCGAGACGGGGGCCGGCCAGCACGGTGTGGCCACGGCCACCGTCTGCGCGCGATTCGGGCTGGAGTGCGTCGTGTACATGGGTGAGGAGGACATGAGGCGCCAGGCGCTGAATGTCTTCCGGATGCGACTCCTCGGTGCCGAAGTGAGGTCGGTGACATCCGGGACGCGAACGCTCAAGGATGCCACGAGCGAGGCGATACGCGATTGGGTGACCAGCGTGAACGACAGTCATTACATCATCGGCTCCGTTGTGGGGCCTGCTCCGTATCCGAGGATGGTGAGGGAGTTCCAATCGGTGATCGGCACCGAGGCACGCGCGCAGATGCTCGATGTGGCGGGTCGGCTTCCCGCCTCGGTGGTGGCGTGCGTCGGCGGCGGCTCGAACGCGATGGGCATCTTCCACGCATTCGTCGGCGACGCGGACGTGGAGCTGGTGGGGGTGGAAGCGGCTGGCGAGGGGATCGAGACCGGTAGGCACTCGGCATCGCTCTCCGGCGGCAGGCCGGGCGTTTTGCACGGTGCGCTGAGCTACCTCCTGCAGGACTCCGCCGGACAGGTACACCCCGCTCACTCCATCTCGGCGGGGCTCGACTACCCGGGGGTCGGACCCGAGCACTCGTACCTGCGCGACACCGGGCGGGCCCACTACGTATCCGTGAGTGACGATGAGGCGCTCGAGGGGTTCCAGCTCCTCAGCCGTCTCGAGGGGATCATCCCCGCGCTCGAGACGGCGCACGCGGTCGCCTGGGTGGCCCGTGAGAAGGGACGTTGGGAGCCGGACGCACCGGTGCTCCTCTGCGTCAGCGGCCGGGGCGACAAGGACGTGATGCAGGTCAGCGAGATTCTCACGGAGCGGCGGAAGGCGTGACCGCACCATCTCCCGCGCAGACGCTTCCGACGACGGAGCCACAACGGGACGAACCTCCGTTCGCACCGCAGCTCGTGGAGGAGCTGCTGCGGCAGCTCGCGCGTGCGGTCAAGACCCGCCAGCTCTACCTTCCCAACAATCCGATGTATCAGCGCTCGGTCGAGCAGCTCCAGGCGGCCTTCGCTCCCCTCTGGGAGCAGACCACCGAGCTGGTGTTGCAGATCGCCGAGACCGAGTTCCGCTGGTCCGGGGAGGTGGTGCATCAGGAGGCTGCCGGCGGGGAGAGTCTCCCATGGACCTGCTACAAGGACGGCCTCCGCGAGCTGACGCTCCTGCAGGGCGTGGAAGGCGGCGAGATCTCCATCTTCCTCGACATCCTGCAGCGCGTGCGAAAGGCGTCGCCCGACGAGGACGATCTGCTGACGCTCCTCTGGGAGCAGGAGTTCGAGTTCCTCCGCTACCGCTTCGTGGATCTGAGCCTGGACAACACAGTGACGATCCAGCCCAGCGAGGAGAGCGCCCGGGAGAAGCGCATCCCCGTGGTGGAGATCGCGCGCGAAGCGGAGGAGGACAGCGCCGCGCGGGAGGGCATCGTCCGGATGGAGGATCTCGACTCGACGCTCTACTTCCTCGACGACGACGAGATCCAGTACCTGCGCTCGGAGGTGCAGAAGGAGCAGGAGAGCAATCTGCATCGCAACGTCACCTCCATCCTGCTGGACATCTTCGAGCTGCAGGAGGGCGACGATGTGCACAGCGAAGTCTGCGGGATATTCGAGAGCTACATGGCGCAGCTTCTCATGTCGCGCGATCATGGGACGGCAGCATACCTCCTGCGCGAGGCAGCCGAGCTCGCGCGCCGCATGCAGTCGCTCCGACCCGAGGAGCGCGAACGGCTCACCCGTCTGCCCGAGAGCCTGAGCGCCCCCGGCGTGCTGCAACAGCTCCTCCAGGTGCTGGAGGATGGCGACGCGGCCACCTCCCAGGAGGATCTCGAGGCGCTCTTCCAGGAGCTTCGCGGCGGCACTCTGGGAACGGTGCTCGACTGGCTCGGCTCCGGCCGCGCGTCGAATCCGGCTGTTCGCGCGGCGCTCGAGGGTGCGGCCAAGCGGCTCGCTGCCGCGAACACCGGTGAACTGATCGCGCTCATCGGCTCGGGGGAGCCGGGCACCGCACTCGAGGCGATCCGGAGGGCGGGAGAGCTCCGCACTCCCGCCGCGGTCGCACCCCTCGCGCGCGTCCTCGCCGGCCGGATCCCCGAGCTGCGACGAGTCGCGGCTCAGGCGCTCGCGCAGATCGGTTCTCCCGGCGCCATGCGCGTCCTGGAGGGAGTGCTCGACGACGCCGATCGGGACATCCGAATCACCGCCGTTCGCGCCGTGGGGGTGCACGACTATCGCGCCGCGCTTCCGAAGGTCGAAGCGGTGGTGACCGGTAAGGCCGTGCGCGACGCCGACCTCACCGAGAAGATGGCGTGCTTCGAAACCTTCGGCCTCCTCGCGCGCGACGACGGTATCGAGCAGCTCGCCGGGCTTCTGAGCGGCCGGACTCTCCTCCTTCGTCGCCGGATCGACCCCGAGCTCCGCGCCTGCGCGGCGATGGCGCTCGGGAAGATCGGCACGCCGAAGGCGCTCGCCGTGCTGCGGAGCGCGATCGAGGACAAGGACGTTCGCGTTCGCAGCGCCATCAACCGCGCGCTGCGCGAGGGTGAACGGTGACGCTCCCCGACACGACGCCCGCTCAGTACTCGCACACCGAGGAGCGCGGCGGCGATGCCTACGTGCGCAAGATCGGGCGCGAGTTCCTCGTGGACGTGTACAGCGCGCTCCGCAGCGTGAAGCTCTACCCGCCCGACAATCCCGTCGTGCAGAAGGCGGTGGACGAGGTGCTCCGCGTCTCCGAGGAGATCCTCGCGCGCGAGCGCGAGCTCGAGGTTCGGGTCTCGGGGGAGTTCATCTTCGTGAACACCACGCGGCTCCGGCTCGACCTCGACAACTACGCCAGCTTCGGACGCATCATACAGGTATTCCGCAGCGCGGGCATAGGCCTCTTCCGGCTGGTGGAAGCGTCGAGGCCGCGCGACTGGCTGGTCTTCCTCACTCTCCTGCAGAACCCGACCGATGGCGACGAGGAGCAGCGCCTCATCTCGCTCGCCGAGCGGCTCGCCGCGGCGGAGGTGCGCGCCTTCGATCTCGGCCCCCCGGCGCCCGAAGATGAGGAGGACCGCGAGAAGGCGCTCGAGGCGGCGAAGCGCACCTACGCGCAGTCGCTCACGGTCACCAAGGAAGTCATCAACTCCGTGCGCATGGGGCGCAGCCCCAACATCAAGCGCATCAAGCGCGTGGTGCAGGGGATAGTGGACCAGATCCTCAACGAGGAGACATCGCTCCTCGGCCTCACCACGCTGCGCGACTACGACGAGTACACGTTCACGCACAGCGTCAACGTGTGCATCTTCGCCGTCGCGCTGGGGCGGAAGCTGGGGCTCACTCGCATCCAGCTCTACGACCTCGGGCTGGGGGCGCTGATGCACGACATCGGCAAGGCGCGCGTCGCTCTCGATGTGCTCAACAAGCCCGGAAGTCTCACCGACGACGAGTGGCGCGCCATCAGCGCCCACCCCTGGCAGGGAGTGCTGCAGCTCTTCCAGATGCGCGGGCGGAACGACATCCCGTACCGGGCCATGGTCATCGCCTTCGAGCACCACATGAAGACGGATCTCACCGGCTACCCGAAGCACAGCCGCCCGAGGGAGATGAGCGTATACAGCAAGATCGTGGCGGTGGCCGATGCGTTCGACGCGGCGACGTCGCGGCGCACCTATCAGGCGACGCCTTTCTCGCCGTCCGATGCGCTGAGCGAGATGCGTTTCAACCCGAGGCGCGGGATGGACCCCGTGCTGGTGAAGGCGTTCACGAGTCTGGTGGGGCACTACCCGGTGGGGACGTTGGTGGTGCTCGATACCTTCGAGCTGGCGCTGGTCCACTCGCCCAGCGCATCACCCGATGCCATAGCCCGGCCGATGGTCCAGATCATCAGCGACGCGCGCGGCAACGTACTTTTCCCGGGAGTGCTCACCGATCTCACGGAGCGCGACGAGAACGGTACGTACCGCCGCACGATCATCAAGATCACCGACCCCGACCGCTATGGCATCCGCATCAGTGACTATTTCGTCTGACCCATTCGCCAACAGATTCACCGAGCTCGCGGCGCGCCGACGCTCGGCGCTGGTAGTCTACATCACTTCCGGACACCCGGACTTCGAGCGCTCGCTGGAGCTGCTGCAGGCGCTCGGGGAGGCGGGAGCGGACTTCATCGAGGCAGGGGTTCCGTTCTCCGATCCACTCGCGGACGGCCCGGTGATCCAGGCCAGCTCCCAGCGCGCGCTCGACGGCGGGATGACCTTCGATAGATCGCTGGAGCTGATCTCACGCGCGAAGGTGCGGCAGCCGGTGGTGCTCTTCACCTATTTGAATCCGCTCCTCGCCGCGGGGAGTGATGCGCTCGAGCGCGCGGCGGGCGCCGGTGCGAGCGGCGTCCTCGTGACCGATCTTCCGCTCGGCGCAGATCCCGATCTCGAGGAGCGGATCGCGAGCGGACCGCTCGCGTTCATCCGGCTCGTCGCGCCCACGACTCCCGCCGCGAGGATGGCGGACATCGCGAAGCATGGGAGCGGCTTCGTGTACCTGATCAGCCGCACGGGCGTGACGGGGCTCCGTTCCGAGCTACCCCCGGAGCTCCCCGCTACCGTCGAGCGATTGAGGTCGGCCACCACCCTTCCGATATGCGTGGGCTTCGGCATCTCGACGCCGCCCCAGGCGGCGGCCGTCGCCCGCCTCGCCGACGGCGTCGTGGTCGGAAGCGCGGTGGTGCGCGCCGCGGATTCGAGCGTGGCCGAGGCGGTCGCGTTCGTGCGCTCGCTGCGAGAGGCGATGGACGAGTCGAGCGAGAAGTAGCGCGCGCAGCATCACGACTCGCGCAGCTTCTTCTCGAGCGCAGCGTCCGGTCGCACCATCACCGTTCGCGACCGCTGGACGATCACCGACCCCGGCGCCCCGCCCCGCGCGCGGCGTACGTACTTCCGGCGGGTCCAATCCACGGGCACCAGCGCAGCGCCGCGCGACTTGCTGTGCAACGCCGCCAGCACCGCCGCTTCCTCCAGCGCGCGCGCCGGCGGCGTCCCCTCCTTCTGCCAGCGCAGCACCACGTGCGCACCGGCCGACTCGCGCGCGTGCAGCCAGACGTCGTTCGGCGACGACTCCCTGAAGGTGAGCGCGTCGTTGGCCGCCGCGCCGCGTCCCACGCGGATCTCGAGGCCGGTGGAGGAACGGTAGCGGCGGTAGGGGAGCGACGCGGGCGTCCTCTCCGCGCCCGGCCGGCGCGAGCCTTCCCTCTCGGGCGCCGGCTCGGCGGCGGCCGCCTTGGCGTCGCGCTCCAGCTTCGCGATGCGCGCGGGAAGGAGCTCCATCGCTCGCTCCATGGACCGGGCCGCGGCGTACAGCCGCTCCGCGGTGTCGCGCGCCGACTCGCCGGGCCTCGCCTCGACCGCGGCAATGCTGCCATCCGCCAGTGTCACCTCCGGCGGCGCAGGCTCATCGCCGAGCGGGGCGAGGGCGTCGGCGATGGCGCGCAGCGCTGGCGCCTCTCTCGCGCGCTCGAGCTCCTCCTCCATACGCGCACGAGCGCGCTCCAGACGGCTCGTGCGCGATCCCGCGACGTGTGCCGAGCCTCCGTCCTTCTCCGCCTCTGGCCCCGCCCCGCGCGCCGGCTCGATGAGCGAGCCGGCTTCGACCGCGTCGTCGCACATGGGGAAGGGGAGGAGCGACGCGCCGCACCATGCCGGTCGCGGCGGCGCATCGGAGAGGATCAGCGCATACCGCTCCGCCGCGCGCTCGGGCGCCTCGAGGAGCCATCGCGCCACCGCTCCGCTCATCCAGCGCCACTCGAGGAGCGCGCGCTCGTCTCGCTCCCTCACGGCTCGCGCGAGCCCGGAATCGTCGGGGAGCGGGCGCGGATCGGCGCGTGGCGGAATCCTAGCGCCGAGCGTGGCCAGCCGGTGTCCACCCGCGTCGCGCAGCTCCGCACCGCGGGCGTTGGGGATGGCGCTCACGGTGAGCACGGCTCGCCGCTCCGCCGACCCCTTGAAGCGCCCCGGCCGCGCGAGCTCCACGATGAGCCGGCGATCGTCGAGGGGCGCCTTCACGCCGCGCACGCTCCAGCCGCCGAGCTGCGACCGTCGATCGCTCGCCGCTTCGTCTTCACGCAACGCCGCAAAGCGCACGCGGACGTCCGGTGAGGAGAGATCGATCTCCACAGGCGCGGCCCCATCCACGGCGAGGACGACGTCAGCGCGCCCCGCGTCGAAGACGCACGCGCGCACGCGACGCCCGCGCCAGAGGTCATCGAGCTCTCGAGCTATGTAGCGCGCAGTCAGGCTGTCCACGGCGGAATCCGGTTTGACACGCGCGCACTATGCCGGTACGTTCTCACACCTGTCAACTCATGCGCGACATCGCCTACATAGCACTCGGTTCCAACCTCGGCGACCGCGAGGGGTACCTCGAGCGAGCCAGAGCCGCGCTCGCGGCGCTTCCCGGAACCCGCCTCCTGCGCGCATCTTCAGTGGAGGAAACGGCCCCGGTAGGCGACGTTCCACAGGGGCCCTACCTGAACCAGATGGTGGCGATCGAGACCGACCTCGCTCCGAGGGAGCTCCTCGAACGCCTCCACGAGATCGAGCGCTCGGCCGGCCGCGTACGCGGCGTCAGGTGGGGTCCTCGCACTCTCGACCTGGACATCGTGATGTTCGACGAACAGACAGTGAACGAGCCCGATCTGCTGGTGCCGCACCCGGAAATTCCCAACAGGAGTTTCTGGCAGCGTGAGCTGGCGGAGCTTCGAGGGCGTGGAGGCGATAGCGAATGAGCAGTGCCAGCGGGCCGGGCCGCGTGAAACCGGTCACCGTGCGCGACTTCATCGCCAGGAAGGCGAATGGCGAGAAGCTGGTGGTGGTGACCGCTTACGATGCCCTATTCGGCCGCCTGGTGGACGAAAGTGGTGTGGACGCGGTGTTGGTGGGCGACTCACTGGGTAATGTGGTGGCGGGCCTGGATTCGACCCTCCCCGTAACGCTCGACCAGATGATCTACCACGCACGCATGGCGCGGCGTGGAGTCGAACGGGCGCTGCTCATCGTGGACATGCCTTTTCTCACCTACCAGGTGGGGACGGAGCGCGCGATTCTCAACTGCGGGCGCGTGATGCAGGAGACGGAAGCGCAGGCGCTGAAGCTGGAGGGCGCTAGCCCGTCGATCCTGGACGTCGTGCGCGCGCTCACGTCGATCGGCATCCCCGTCATGGGCCACCTCGGCTTCACACCGCAGTCGGTACACGCGCTGGGAGGCTACCGGGTGCAGGGGAGGGAGGAGACCGCGGCCCAGCGGCTGGTGGAGGATGCTCGCGCGCTCGAGGAGGCCGGCGCTTTCTCGATCGTGCTCGAGCTGATGCCGGCGGCGGTCGCCGCTCGCGTGACCGAGTCCGTCTCGATCCCCACCATCGGCATAGGCGCGGGCGCGGGCTGCGACGGCCAGGTACTCGTGCTTCCCGATCTGCTCGGCCTCAACGACCGATTCACGCCGAAATTTCTCAAGCGCTACGCGTCGCTGGCCGACGAGGTGCGTTCCGCGATCGGGAAGTTCGGCGAAGATGTGCGCAACGGACGCTATCCCGATGACGAGCATAGCTTCTAGTATGATCATCGTCGAGGATACGGCATCGGCGCGCACGGCGATTGCCGACGCACGGCGGCGTGGAGCGACGATCGCGCTCGTGCCGACGATGGGAGCGCTGCACGAGGGACACCTGCGTCTCGTCGACGAGGCGAAGCGGCACGCCAGCGCGGTGGTGATGAGCGTGTTCGTGAATCCGCTGCAGTTCGGGCCGCACGAGGACTTCACGCGCTATCCGCGCGACCGCGATGGCGACGCCATCAAGGCCGAGCGACGCGGCGTGGACATACTCTTCATGCCCAGGGCGGAAGAGATGTACGTGGGCGAGCGCAGGGTGGTGGTGACTCCGCTCGCGCTGGCCGACCGTTGGGAGGGCGCCTCGCGCCCCGGCCACTTCACCGGAGTCCTCACCGTGGTCGCGAAGCTGTTCAACATCGTCCAGCCGGACGTGGCCATCTTCGGGCAGAAGGACATTCAGCAGGCCACGCTCATAGACGCGATGGTGCGCGAGATGGACTTCCCGGTGCGACTCGTGATGGCGCCCACGGTGCGCGAGCCGGATGGACTGGCCATGTCCAGTCGCAACGTGAACCTCTCACCGGCCGAGCGACGGCGGGCGCTCGTCCTCTCGCGATCGCTGCGGGCCGTGAAGGAGGCGTTCGACGCGGGGGAGTACGACGCGGCGATGCTCGAGCAGATCGGCTGGGAAGTGCTCGCTTCGGAACCGGAGGTTCGAGTGGACTATCTCGCGATCGTCGACCCCGAGCGCCTCGAGCCCGTAGCAGTCGCGGAATCCGGGACCATAGCGGCGGTCGCCGCGCGCGTGGGCGGCACGCGCCTCATCGACAACACGATCCTCGGCTCAGCGTGAAGTGGAGCGCCGTAGTATCCGCGCTTGATGATGCGGGAACCTTCCGCTCCCGACTGAGCGTGTACCTGCATCCGCTGGGCGGAAGACCGATTCTCTGGCACGTGGTGAAGGCGCTGGGCGATGTCTCGCCGCCGCCGGCGAAGGTCAGAGTACTGCATCGCGCCGGATCTCCCCCGCTCATGCCCGCGGACGGCCAGCCCGGAATCTCGCTGGAGCCGGTGCGGGAGGGCGTCGAGCTGGTGTCGCTGCGCGCCGCCGTCACCGCCCCGGAGCTTCGCGTGCTCGTCGACGGCGCCGCGCCGCTGATCACGCCCGCCACGATCGCCCGACTCCTTCGAGCGGGTGAGGGTGGCGTAGCGGCGCTCCCGGGGCGCGGAAACGATGGGAGCTACCTCGCGGTGAGCGGAGAGGGACCGGCTCTCGCCTCGGCGGACGATCCGCGCCGCCCCATCGGCGCACTGCCGGTCGCAGCCAACTCGCCGGATGAGCTGATTCGCGTGACCGATCGGCACTCGCTTTCCGATGCGTCGGTCGCACTGCGAGATCGGCTCATCCGCATGCACGAGGCGGCCGGTGTTACTTTCGTGCTGCCGGCCACCACCTGGCTGGATGCGGACGTGCGCATCGGCGCCGACACGATGATCTATCCCGGGGCAGTCCTCGAAGGCCACACCGAGATCGGGAGCGAATGCGTCATCGGCCCGTACTCGCGCGTCGTGGATTCGACGATCGGCCGTGGCGTGGAGCTGAAGGGGTGGAACTACATCGCTCGCACGTCCATCAGGAATCACGCAGTGCTGGAGCCGTATGTCAGACGTGGCTTCGATTGAGCTCCCTTCATGGGCGCAGGTATCGCCCAGGCGCGAGGCGCATATCCGCAGGGTAACCGCGCTGATCTCGAGTTGGGCGGAGCAGATGCACATCGCCGCGAATGAGCGCGACGCCTGGCACGACGCGGCGCTGTACCACGACTGCCTCCGCGACGCGCCGACGGAATCGCTCCGGGAGCTCGTGGGCGACCCGACCATCCCCGACCCGCTCCTGCACGGGCCCGCGGCGGCGGTCGTTCTGGCACGCGAGGGTGAGACGCGAGCCGACGTACTGGAAGCGGTGCGCTGGCACACCGTGGGATGCGGCAGGTGGGCGCGCACCGGCCGCGCCCTCTACATGGCGGACTACCTCGAGCCAGGACGCATCTTTGGGCGGGTCGACCGCGCCTACCTCGCCGACCGCGTTCCCACCGACTTCGCTGGGACGCTCAGACAGGTAGTCCGCGAACGACTCGAGTGGATGCTGCGCGAGGGGTTCGAGATTCCGAAGGAAACCGTGGCGCTCTGGAACGCTCTCCAATGACGCGTCTCCAGCTCGCGCTACTCGTTCTGGTTCTCATAGCACTTCCGGCTGGGATCTACGCCGCGGTCTCGCGCGGTGATCCGGACGAGGTTCCTGGCGAAGTGCATGCGGGGCCCGACAGCCGAGCGCCCGAGGGAGCACGAATTCGCGTCGAAGTCCTCAACGCGAGCAGCGTGCAGGGGCTCGCGCGGCGCGCCACGTTCTTCCTTCGCGATCGCGGCTTCGACGTCGTCGAATCGGGGAACTCGGCCGAGAAGCACGACAGCACGATCGTTCTCGACCGCTCGCAAAACCCCGAGTGGGCGCGGCTCGTGGCCAACGCTCTGGGAGGCGTCCCCGTGGCTGAGGCGCCGGATTCAACGCACTACGTCGACGTCACCGTCCTTATCGGGCCCTCGTGGCGGCCGCCGCCCAAGCCGTTCTACCCGTAGCTGACCACAGGCCGCGGCGATGTCCTTCCCGCGGCTCCTGCGCACCGCCACCTGAACGCCACCCGCACGAACGGCGCGCGCGAAGGCCTCTATCCGCTCACCCGGCGTAGCCCGGAACTCCACCGCGCCGCCCTCGTGGAGCGGGATCAGATTCACGAAGGCACGGCACTCCCTGGCCAGCTCGGCGAGCCGCCGCGCGTGCTCCGGCAGGTCGTTCACATCGCGCAGCATCACGTACTCGAAGGTGACGCGCCGATCGAACGACTTCGCAGCCTCGATCACCTCGGCCAGCGGGTACTTGATGTTGATCGGCATGAGTCCCCTGCGGAGCTCATCGCTTGGCGCGTGGATCGAGATCGCGAGACGGAACTGCTCCGGCCTCTCCGATAGCGCCACGATGCCGGGAAGCACGCCGACCGTGGAAACGGTGATGTGTCTGGCCCCGATTCCGAGCCCTTCGGGCGAATTGAGAATCGAGAGCGCGGGCGAAACAGCCCGCCAGTTCATGAGCGGCTCGCCCATCCCCATGAACACGACGTTCGTGACGGTGATCGGCTCCTCGATGAGGCGCATCTCCCGCACCTGCCCCGCGATCTCCCACGGCTCCAGGTTGCGCTGGAAGCCCATGCGCCCGGTCGCGCAGAAGGCGCACTGGAGCGCGCAGCCCGCCTGCGACGAGATGCAGAGCGTGAGACGACCGCCCTCGGGGATCGCGACCGTCTCTATCGCCTGGCCGTCGGGGAGCGCGAAGAGGAATTTCTGCGTCCCGTCCACCGAGCGCTGGCGCGAGAGGAGGCGCAG
>JBIQMO010000011.1:12055-53590 GCA_044463245.1 Gemmatimonas aurantiaca | reverse complement strand
GGTGCCGACGGGGTCAGGTCTTTAATTTCGAGTCGTGTGGCCAGTGGCCACACGACTCGAAATTAAAGACCTGACCCCGTCGGCACCCTATCTCGCCGTAAAATCCGTCCCCCTACCCACCTTGCGGCATGCGGCGGCGATCAGGGTGGCGGCGCGGTCGAGATCTTCCAGGCTTACGAGCTCGTTAGGGGAGTGCATGTAGCGGTTGGGGACGGATAGGACGGCGGTGGCTATGCCCTCGCGAGCGACGTGGATAGCATCGGCATCGGTGCCGGTGTCGCGGCCGGCGGCGTGGAGAGTGTAGGGGAGCTTCAGCTCATCCGCGGTGGAGCGAAGGATGTTGAAGACAACGGGGGAGATGATCGAGCCGCGGGTGAGCACCGGGCCACTGCCGATCGGGTGGTCGCCGACTTCCTTCTTTTCGATACCGGGGTGGTCGGTGGCGAAAGTCACATCGACGACGATGGCCATCTGCGCGCCCAGGCCGGTGGCACCCACGCCGGCGCCGCCGCCGCGCCAGGAAATTTCTTCCTGGGTGGTGGCAACGGCCGCGACCTTCGCTTCTCCAGGGCGCTCGGCGTAACGGCGTAGCGCCTCGAGCACCACGAAGGCGCCGATGCGGTCGTCGATCGAGCGCGAGACGATGCGGTTGTTCGGGAAGTCCAGCGTGCGTGAATCGATGACTCCGGAGTCGCCCACGCTGAGGCGCTTGTGCGCTTCTTCGCGACTCGTAGCACCGATGTCCACCCACAGATCGGAGAACTTCGACGCCTTTTCGCGCTCCTCGGGCTTTATGAGATGGATCGGCTTCTTTCCCACCACTCCAAACACATCTCCCGCGCCCACCGAGCTGCTGAAGCGGATACGCTGGCCCACCAGCACCTGCACGTCCCAACCGCCGATGGGCGAGATGTAGATGAATCCGTTCTCGTCGATGTGCTGAACGATGACGCCGATCTCATCGATGTGACCGGCGAGCATGATGGTGGGTGCTCCATCCGGGTTGACCGTCGCGATGCTGTTGCCGTGTGCGTCGCCGCGCAGATCCGCGAAGGCACGCGCCTCGTCGCGCCACACGCGTGCCGGCGCGGATTCGAAGCCGGAGGGACCAGGAGTATCGAGAAGCCGCTTGAGGAAGGCGATTGACGAATCCGAAAGCATGGTGGTACGGGGAAGGGGTGTGTGGGGATAAACGGAGAAGGGCGGGCCGGCGATCCGGCCCGCCCCGTCAGCCCGGAGGATGAGCGTCGAGCGTCAGCGATACGTCAGAGGGTCGCATTGCGTGCCGGTTCGCGTCACGGTCGTAACAGCCGAACTAAGGACCAGTCCGTCACTTACGCTCGTACACCGCCTTGCCCCCAATATACGTGGCCAACACCTGTGTGCCCAAAATGTCCGACTCGGGCACGGTCATAATGTCCCGATCGAGCACGACGAAATCGGCATATTTGCCCGGGGTGAGCGACCCCATGACGTCCTCCTGGAACGCCGCGTACGCGGGCCAGATCGTCATCCCTTCGAGCGCCTCCTGCCGCGTCATCTTCTCCTCGGGGTGCCAGCCGCCCGGAGGATAATTGTTCTCATCCTCGCGGCTCACCGCCGAGTGGAAGGAGCGGAGCGGATTGACACCCTCCACGGGGAAGTCGCTCCCATCGGGGATGACCACGCCGGTCTCGAGCAACGCGCGCCACGCATAGGCCCCGTAAAGCCGCCCGCCCCCGAGTCGCTGCTCCGCCCAGTACATGTCACTCGTCTGATGCACGGCCTGCATCGACGGTATCACGCCTAGCTCCGCGAACCTCGGGATGTCGGAGTAATTGAGGATCTGCGCGTGCTCCACCCGGAAGCGGTGATCGGCGGTCGGCACCTGCTTCAACGCGGCCTCGTAGGCGTCGAGCACGATGCGATTCCCACGATCGCCAATCGCATGCGTGCACACCTGGAAGCCATGCTGCAGCGCTTCCACTGCTATGGCCTGCAGATGCTCCGGCGACGAGACCAGCAGACCGTAGTTCCCAGGGTCGTCGCTGTACGGATCGAGCAGCGCGGCACCGCGCGAGCCGAGCGCGCCGTCGGCGTAGAGCTTGATGCTGCGGATCCAGAGGTGTCCATCGTAGAGCGCGCTCTGTGGACCGCGCTGGAAGTAGTGCGCGATCGCCGCCGAGTCGTCGCCGATCATTACGTACGCGCGAAGATTGAGCTTCCCCTCCTTCGCGAGCTCCTCGATCACGTCGATGGTGGACTGCGGCTCGCCGGCGTCGTGTACGCCTACCAGCCCGTATTTGTTCGCCTCGGCGACTGCCTCGAGGAGCGCTGCCTTTTTCTGCTCGGGCGTCATCGACGGCACTGCACGGTAGACTAGGTCCTGGGCGTTGTCTACGAAGACACCCGAGGGCTCGCCGTTGGGGAGGCGAACGACGCGGCCGCCCTTCGGGTCGGGTGTGGATTTCGTGACGCGCGCCGCCTGCATCGCTTTCGCGTTGGCGAGGAGCGCGTGGCCATCCACTCGTGAGAGTACCACCGGGTGATCGGGGACCGCACGCGAGAGCTTCTCGTGCGTGGGGAAGCGCGTGTCTCCCCAATCGTTCTGGTCCCAACCCCGCCCCTCGATCCACGCCCCGGGTGGTGCCGACTTCGCGCGCTCCACGACTCGCGCGATCACCTCGTCGTACGACTTGGTTCCGACGAGGTCCACCGACTGGAGTGCCTCACCGAGTCCCATGAGGTGGCCGTGCGCGTCCACCATCCCCGGGATGATCGTGCGGCCCGGAAACTCGAGAACGCGCGTCGAGCTTCCGGCCAGAGCCCGGGCGCGCGCGACCGGCCCGGCGAACACGATGCGACCGTCGCGGATTGCCAGCGCCTGCACCGTCGGGCGCGTCTGGTCCACGGTGTAGATGCGATCGGCGGTGACGATCATGTCGGCTGGCTGGCGCGGCTGCTGCGCTGTTACGGGTGCTGCCGCGAGCGCAGCAACGAGCGCGCCGAGAGGCAGCGCGTGCGGAAGGGTGAGGAGTTTCATCGAGTGAGGAACTTGCTGGTTGTGGCGGCGGGGTCGCGTGACGACCGGTCGAAAGCGATCGGCGCGGCCGTCGGGTACCGGCCGCGCCGATCCGGAGAATATGGGCCGCGCGCCACGCGGGAGGGAAGAGCGTGGCCCGGTCTGCCTAATGCACGCGCGGCGCGAAACGATGCTGCAGCACCTCGCTCAGCAACCCCCACCGGAAGTGCGCGCGCGCGCGATATCGCGGACTGTGGTGCGTCGCCAGCTGTCCCACGCTTGTCGCTGCCGGAGTAGCCAGGAATGCATGTGCTTCACCCGTGCCGGTGTCGACCGCCAGCCCGGCTATCTGTCCTTCGTCGTTGATCGCCATCGCCAGGAGAACGTACAGCGGGGAATCGTCCGGGAGGAGCTCGTTGATGTCAGTCATCACGCCGTTCTGCCAGATGTACCCTCTGCAGATCTGCATGGTGACGTCGCACGATCCACCCACCATCTGGCCGCGATCGTTGATCTCGAAGGCGGTGTTGATGACGTCCGTCGGATCGTCGCTCATGAGACCCAGGTCGCGCATGCCGTCCTTTCGAGTCCACAGGAAAGGATGCTGCGAGCCATCGGCGAAGCTCGCGGAGCCGATGACCGTGCCCCGGTCGTTCACGTCGGCGGCGACGGTGATACTGCCGTCTCCCACGCTGCCGAGATCGATCGGTTTGCCATGGTCCCAGAGCACGGCGTGGGGACCGTTGACGAAGCCGCCGTACGACGTGGCCGAGCACGGTCCGGAGGTGCCCACGGCCTGGCCGCGGTCGTTGATCCGCAGAGCCGCTCCAACCTCGTCGCCGGGAAGCGGCGGCAGCTCGTGAATCGTCCCTCCCTTCCAGACCACCGCCTGAAAGTGGGTCTGCTGGGGCGGGATGCAGCTGGCATCCGCCACTCCGTCCTCGGCGACGCCGACTATCTCGCCCGCCGAGTTGCTCTGGAATGCCGCTGCGTTGGTACCGCGGAGGGTGGGGAGCTTCCGCAGCGTCCCGTGATTCCAGACGGCGGCGGCGCACACGAGTCCAGTGCCGAAGCCGCAGAAGTTCTCGCCGAGTGGATCCGGCGAAGACGTTTCGGAGAGGAGGGCGAGCTCACCATCTGTCGACCTTCCTGCCGCCTCGGCATCGAGTCCACCGAGGTTCCCGACGTCGTGAACGACGCCGTTCTGCCAGTAGACGGCGTGGTGATATCCATCAGGCGAAGCGGCCGTGCCGCTGACGCGGCCTGTGTTCGTCACATCGTAAGCGATGCTGAACGGTCCGCCCAGCGTACCGAGGTCGCTGATGGTGTAGTTCGGGGGTTGCGAGCTCGAGCGGGACATGCTGGCATCGGGGAGCGCATTCTGAGCTGCCGGCTCGTCGTTCTCGGGCGACGACGGCGCCTCGGTGCAGGCGGCGGCCAGCACCACTGCCGCGGCGACGGCGCTGCGCACTACCCTGTGGAGCAGTGAGCGGGTGAACACGCTACGGTGCCGGGAGATCGGTGACGCGGTACGCATGGCGACATCTCCTTGTGGTGAGCTGGTACGCGGCCGAGAGCGGTCTCCGGGGCAGAGGCGTGGCAGGTTCGCAACGGCTGATTTTCCCGTTGCTGCCACATCCCGTCGTCCGTATCTTCTACCGCGCTGTAGGTCGTATCAGCACACGCGCAGGATCCGCCGGAATGATGCAACCGTCCGGAGAATCGAAGTCCGAGGTGGCGACCGTGGACGATCGGGCAGGGTTGCCGGGGCAGGGGAGCGCCGACGAAGAGGTGGCCGCAGCGCTCGCGATGCTCCAGCGTGGTGCACCGGATGGGATGGAGCGTCTCATCCCTCTCGTGTATTCGGAGCTGCGGCGGATCGCGCACCGCCAGCTCGCCGGCGAGCGCGCGGGCCACACGCTTTCCACCACTGACCTCGTGCACGAGGCGTATCTCCGCCTCTCGCGTGAGACTCGCTCGGAGTGGACGAGTCGTGCGCAGTTCTACGCGATCGCCGCGCGCGTGATGCGGCGGGTCCTCGTGGACTATGCCCGCCGCCGCGGTGCCGCGCGTCGCGGCGGGCCGGGGCAGCGCCCCATCGCTCTCGAGGACGCGGAGTTTCTCGCCGGCGCCGACGCGCTCGCCGTTGCAACCGTCGGGGAAGAGCTGGTCGCGTTGGACGAGGCGCTGGAACGGCTTTCCGCGGTGGATGCTCGGCTCGGACAGGTGGTGGAATGTCGCTTCTTCGGCGGCCTCACCGAGTCGGAAACGGCGGAGGCGCTCGGAGTCTCGCGGCGGACGGTCGCGAGCGATTGGGTGATGGCGAAGGGGTGGCTCTACCGGGCGCTCCGCTCCGAGGAGTGAGGCAGGTGTCTCCACCCGAGCGTCAGCGTGTCGACGGCGATGGGTCGTCTGATACCGCTCGTGTACGGTGGGAAAGAGTTCGTGCGATAGTCGAAGATCTGCTGGCTGTCGAGGCGGAGTCGAGGAGCGCTCTCATCGAGAAGGTGTGCGCGAGCGACGCGGAGCTTCTTGCCGAGGTGGAGGCGCAGCTGCGAGCGTGCGAGCGTGTCGCGGAGTCGGGCGGCTTTCTCGACCGGCCAGCGGCGGCGTTCGCTGCGCCGCTCCTTGCGCATCCGGCAGCTGGTGACGCGAAGGAAGCGCGAGGCGACGTCGCAGCTCCTTTCGACCCGGCTGCGATCACCATGGACGCGCTGCGCACCGCGCTCGCGGGGCGGTACGATGTGGAGCGCGAGCTCGGACGCGGCGGCACGGCGACGGTGTACCTGGCGCGCGACCCCAGACATGCGCGGCTGGTGGCGCTCAAGATTCTCGCTCCCTCGATCGGCGTCGCGATGAGTGCCGAGCGTTTCCTGCAGGAGATCCGCGTGACGGCGGGGCTCACGCACCCACACATCCTCCCGCTCCACGACTCGGGCACGGCCGAGGGTTTCCTCTACTACGTGATGCCATATGTGGAAGGGGAAACGCTCCGCGAGCGTATCGCGCGCGATGGCGCGCTGCATCCCGACGCGGCGCTGCGGCTGATACGCGAGGTGGCGAGTGCGCTGGCCCACGCACATCGACACGGCGTAGTTCACCGCGACATCAAGCCCGCCAACATCCTGCTCCAGGATGACCACGCCGTGGTGGCCGACTTCGGGATAGCACGCGCCGTGGGACGCGCGAGGGAGAGCGCACTCGCACCCAATGAGGTGGAAGCGGATGGGCCAGCGACGCTGACAGTCGCGGGAACGACGCTCGGCACACCGGCGTACATGTCGCCGGAGCAGGCGACTGGTGGGATCGTGGACCATCGCACCGACATCTACGCGCTCGGTCTCGTCGCGTACGAGGCGCTGGCAGGCGAGCATCCATTCGGAGTGCGCACACCACGAGAGATGCTGCTGGCACACGTGGAGGAGGCACCGCCTCCTCTCGCTCGGCGCGTCTCCGGAGTACCGCCGGTGCTGGCCGCGCTCGTGATGCGCGCACTCGCAAAGGACCCGGCAGCGAGACCGCAGTCCGCGGAGGAGATCGTGGCGGCGCTCAGCCCGGCGCTGGATCGCACTCTGCTTGCCGAAGAGGGGAGCGCGGTCCGGAGGCCTCGTTGGCGCTTCGGGCGAACCGCGAGGGTAGTCGTCGCGGGTGCGGCGATCCTGGCGGCTGGTGGCGCCATCGTGTGGAGCAGGCGCATGACCGATCGACCGACGACGGCGACTCTCGCGTCGAGGGGTACGTCCAACCAGGAGGCGTACGACCTTTACCTCGAAGGTCGGTACTATTGGCTCTTGCGCGGTGCGGAAAACGTGACGCGCGCCATCGATTACTACCGCAAGGCGGTCGAGCGGGACCCGGGCTTCGCGCGAGCGTACGCCGGACTGTCCATGGCGTACGAGGTGCTGCCCAACTCCGAGCCCGATGCCACCGATTCGCTGGCGGCACTCGCAATGAGCAGTGCGCAACGAGCGATAGCGCTGGACTCCACGCTGGGTGACGCGCAACTGGCAATGGGACTCGCGCTCGACGTCCGGCTGCGCTTCCGCGAGGCGCTCTCGCGCTACCGGAGGGCTGTCGCGCTCGATCCGGGATCCGAGACGGCGCACCACTGGCTCGGCGTCTCACTGCTGAACCTGGGGCGCACGGACGAAGCGATAGTCGAGCTGAGCAGAGCTACGCAGCTCGATCCACTGGCGCCGGCACCCGCGAGCGCGCTCTCGACCGCTCTCCTCTTCGCACGCCGCTATCCGGAATCGACCGTCGCCGCGCATCGCGCGCTGGTGCTCGACTCCACTTTCGGGTTCGCGATCTGGACGCTTGGCGCGGCCGAGGCGCTGAACGGGCAGCCCGACAGCGCGGTCCAAACGCTCGAGCGTGGGACGCTGCTGCATCCTGCCGACTCCAGGCTGCGCGGCGCACTCGTGTTCGCGTATGCCGCGGCGGGGCGCTGGCCCGATGCCGAGCGAGTGCGCACGATGCTGCAACGGCCTGGCGGCGATCGTTATGGCGGGATCGATGCCGCCTTCGCGGATATGGTGTTCGGCAACCGAGAGCCGCTGCTGCGATTATTGACGAGCGCAGAAGGCCAGCGGCGCTACGAGTACCCTGGGGGAGTGCTGGGCTGTAATCCGCTTCTGGACCCGCTGAGGTCGGATTCTCGCTTCGGTGCCGCAATGCAGGCACTCGGCGTGGAGGCGTGCCCACTGGCCGAACCGTGGCCCATCGAGGGACAGCAGGATTGATCGGACCAATCGATGCGTGCTCGCTGGATGAGACAGGGCCAGATCTCATTACTGATTGGTATGAGATCTGACCCTGTCCGATGAGCGAGCCGCGGGTCGTTCTATGCTGCCGGCTCACCCGCGCTCTGCGGGAGTTGGCGCTTGGTCCTGCGCGCCACCCTCACGACTCCGTAACCGAGGAGGCCGAGCAACACCACGAGTGGAACCAGAGTCCCGAGCGCCGCGATGAAGCCGGCTACGAAGCTCACGAAATTCCGCCACGCCTGCCGGAACGATTCGGCGATGACGCCGCCGCTGCCCTTCTGGCCGACGATGGGGAGCGGCTCGTGGACGGTGATCGCGAGGGTGCTCATCGATGCGTGCGCGCGCAGGTAGCGGAGGCGACCCTCCTGCCGGTCTATCTCGCCCCGTACGCGGGCCAGCTCGCGCTCCACCGCGAGCACATCGGAGAGCTTTCCCGTGCGAGTGGCGAGTATCTGGATCAGCCGCTGCTCGAGCTTACGCCCATTGGCCACCTGCGCGCTGACGTCCACGTATTCCTCGCCTACATCCTCGGTGTTCACATTCGTGGATTCGAGCTTTCCGATCGGTCTGAGCGCGGCGAGCGCGTCGTCGAAGCGTGCGGATGGGAGTCGGAGCTGCAGGGTAGCCGAATGAACCTGCGCGTTCCCCGCCTGCATGGAAGTGTTGGCCACATAGCCACCCAGACTGGTGGCGAGCGCGCGGATCGCGGCGATCCCCGACTCCAGCGAATCGACTTCGACGCTCGCCGTACCGGTGCGGATTATCATCGCGCTCGGCATCGAGTCGGTGGCACTCGGCGAGGTCGGGAAGGTCGAAGGGATGTTGGTTGGGACCTCGGGGGCGTAGGCCCTGGCAGCGAGTCCCGCGGCGTCGGCCGTCGCCTTCGCCGCGCGTCCCGGCGAATATTCCGGCGCCGGCGCCGGTGCTACGGCGACGCTGGACGCCTCCGGTGCAGCCACTTCATTTTCGCTCGCGCTCCGTTCACAGCCGGCTACCGCCAGCATCGCGATCGCCAGCGATCCCATGGCAGTGAGTCTCATTGACATCTCCTCTGCGGGTGTTGTTCGGCGTCGTCGCATGCCGCCGGGCCATACGCGGCTGCGTAGTTCGTCGGCGGACCCATGCCGCCTCCGTGGTGTCGAGCGGGAGACGGCCGCGGGCGCATCGATGTTAACGCCTGGCGGATTAGCCGTGGATTACGTTTCCATTAGACAATTCGCCGCCTCGAGCGCGGTGCTCCGCGGACCGATCATGCCGCGCGGCCCCGAGCTCACGTAACCCTTCTCCCGAGTTCGATGCGTCCAACTTCGTCCAGCATCGGCGCCGCTTCGCTCGTGGCGGCCCTGCTCGCTGCGCCCATGGCTCGCGCACAGAACGCGGCGAGCGCGGCGAACCCCGCCAGCGGAGGAGCCCGATCCGCACCGATCTCCAACATCCTGTACGACGTCACCTTCGATTCCGCGTCGGCGATGCACCGATCGATGCACGTGGCGATGTCCTTCGAAGTGGCCTCGGACTCGCCGGTCGTGCTCTCGATCCCCGCGTGGACGCCGGGCGCCTACGAGATCAGCTACTTCGCGCGCCGCGTGATCGGCTTCGAGGCGCGCGGCGATCGTGACCGCTCGCTCGAGTGGGACAAGCTGGACTACGACAGCTGGCGCGTACGCCCTGCGGGATCGAGGAAGGTCACGGTATCGTTCGACTATCTCGCCGACACGCTCGACAATGCGATGTCCTGGTCGCGCTCCGACTTTCTTCTCTTCAACGGCACCAACGTATTTCCGTATCCCGAGGGAAGGAGCTTCGACTTCCCGGCAACGGTGCGCATCCGGACGGCGAGCGACTGGCGCGTGGCGACGGGGATGACGCCGGGCTCGGCGCCAGGGAGCTACACGGCGCCGAACTACCACGACCTGGTGGACATGCCCTTCTTCGTGGGGCGCTTCGATCTCGACAGCACGCGCGCGGGGAAGGGATGGCTTCGTATAGCCGCGTACCCCGTGGGGAGTATCCCCGATGACGTTCGCGCCAGGGATTTCCAGGAGCTCTCGCGCATCATCGACTCGCAGGCGAAGGTGTTCGGCGAGATCCCCTTCACGAACTACACGCTGATGCAGATAGCGGACTCCGGATACGGCGCGATCTCCGGGCTCGAGCATCAGAACTCGCACGTGGACGTCACCACTCCGCTCGCCATCGGCCAGCCGATCCTCACGTCGATCTACGCGCACGAGATATTCCACGCGTGGAACGTGAAGCGCCTGCGCCCGGCCGACCTCTGGCCGTACGAGTACGCGGACGAGCAGCCCACCACCTGGCTCTGGATGAGCGAGGGGATCACCGATTACTACGCCGACCTCTCGCGGGTGCGCGCGGGCGTGATCGACTCCGTGGCCTTCTTCGAGGCGATCGCGGAGAAGATGGCCGAGGTGGCGAATGCACCACCGGTCGCGTTGGAGGATGCGTCGCTCTCCACGTGGGTGCACCCCGAGGATGGAACCAGCACCATCTACTACCCCAAGGGTGCGCTGGCCGGACTCATGCTCGATGTGCTGATCCGCGACGCGAGCGACAACCGCGCGTCGCTTGATGACGTGATGCGGCGAGTCTACCAGGAGAGCTACAAGAAGGGGCAGGGCTTCACCGGTGATCAGTGGTGGGGCGCGGTGCGCGCAGCCGCGGGCGGAAAGTCGTTCTCCGACTTCTACTCTCGCTACGTGGATGGACGAGATCCCTATCCCTGGAAGGAGATCCTTCCGCTGGCGGGTATGAAGCTCGCGGTGGATACCATGCGCATCCCGGTGCTCGGGGTGACCACGGCTGCCGACTCGGGCGGTCTCCTCGTTCGCGCGGTGGCGCCCGGCTCGACCGCCGCCGAGGCGGGGATGCTGCCCGGCGACTACCTCCTCTCGGTGAACGGGATGCTCGTGACCGAGCGGCGCTTCATCGCGCGGCTGCGCGAGATGCTCGGCACGCGAGCCGGCGCGCGCGTCACCTTCGACGTGCAGCGCGGCGATCAGATAGTGGAGCTCACCGGTCCGTTGCAGGTGGACGAGCGGGTCGCGATGCGCGTCGCGGCCGACTCGGCCGCGACTCCCAAGGCCGTGCGAATACGATCGGGACTACTACACGGTACGCGGTGAGCGACCCTCCCCGGGCAGATGAGCCATTTGCGCAGTGACCCGGCCTGCTGTAGCTTCGCCGCATGGGCGCGGAGAGAGTGACCGAGTACGCGTCGGAGAGGGGTAGAATCTCGAGCGTGATCATCTGTCACGCCGAGGAGCCGCTGCATGCCGATGTGATGGCTCGGTGGCTCAACGCGCGTACGGAGCTCCGCGGAATAGTTCGAATTCACGATTCACGCGGCGACTTCTGGCGCAGGGTGCGGCGCGAGTGGCGGCGGAGCGCCACAGTCGGGATGCTCGACATCCTCGCCTTCCGCATCTACTATCGCCTGCGCCTCGCCGCGAAGGACCACTCGTGGCACGAGCGGACCGTCGCCGCGATGCGTGAGCGTTGGCCCGAAGTTCCTTCGAGCGTACCAGTGCTCGATGTGAGCTCGCCCAACTCGGCGGAGAGCGAGAGGTTCATCCGCGCGTGTGCTCCGGATGTCACCCTCGCGCTGAGCAAGCACCTGCTCGCGGCGCGCGTATTCGAGATCCCGCGGGCCGGCACGTTCGTCTGCCATGCGGGGATCACGCCCGAGTACCGCAACGCGCACGGCTGCTTCTGGGCCATGGCGAAGGGTGATTTCGAGAACGTGGGAATGACGTTGCTGCGGATCGATCGCGGTGTGGACACCGGCCCGGTGTTCGGCTACTTCAGCTACCCGTACGATCCACGGCACGAGTCGCACATAGAGATCCAGCATCGGGTCGTCCTCGACAACCTGGATGCCATTGCCGACACTCTCGAGCGGATCGTGGCCGGCGATGCGTCGCCGATACCGGTCGACGGCCGAAGCTCCGGTGCGTGGGGGCAGCCGCATCTCTCCGCGTACCTGAGGCTCCGCAAGAATCTCGGGCGCTCCAATGCATTCCCTCGGCCTCGAGTATCATGATGTAGTCGCTGGTGACGAGTTCGATTCCAGCGGCTTCCCTGGCGCCGCATCGGCGAGCTACAAGCTCTCGGTGGGCGACTTCGTGGCGCATCTGGATGCGATCCGCTCCACCGGAGCACGTGTCACGCGTGTCGACCGGCTGGCGAGCGTGGAGGAGCACACGACTCCGGTCTTCCTTACCTTCGACGACGGCGGTGCCGGTGCGCTCGTGCAGACGGCGCCGCTCCTCGAGGCACGAGGGTGGATCGGTCACTTCTTCATCGTGAGCGACCGCGTGGGGACGGCCGGGTTCCTGGACGCCGAGGGGATCCGCGAGCTGCACCGCCGCGGCCATCTGGTGGGAAGCCACTCGTGCACGCACCCCCTCCGCTTCTCCGGCCTACCCATGCGCGAGATGGTGCACGAGTGGAAGCATAGCCGCGAGACCCTCGAGGGCATCCTTCAGGCCGAAGTCGCCATTGCATCCGTCCCCGGCGGCTACTATCGGACATCCGCCGCGTTGGCCGCCGCGGAGGCGGGATACCGCATCCTCTTCACGTCCGAGCCGATGACGCGCGTGCGCCATGTGGGACACGTCACAGTGCTCGGGCGCTACTCGATCCGCAGGAGGGACGCGCCGTCGGTCGCCCGCGCACTCGTGGTGGGACATGGAGCCGCACGCGGCATGCAGTGGGCGACCTGGAACGCGAAGAAGGTGATCAAGGCGGCTGGCGGCAACGTCTATCTCGCAATCCGCGAAGCCATCTTCGAGCGAGGGCACCACCACATCCTCTGAATCGTGTGCATTCTCGGTGCATCCCCGGGCACCGCCTCGCCCGCAGTCGCGCAGCCGAGGCTCGTGCCGAGCGACGTCCCATGGCACACGCGTTGCCCCGTCATCGGGAGACGCCGCGACGGCAGCGGTGTCACCAGAATGGGAGTGGAGATGACGGACAAGCGACGAGGGAAGAAGGGAAGCGGCCGCGCCCCGCACGCGGGTGGCGAAGAGCGCACGCGCCAGCGTGCGAGGTCGGATCGCCAGATCGACAGAGAGGCGCTCGCGGAGCCGAAGTCGGATTGGCAGGAGCGGAGCGAGCGGGCGGCCGGCGACAGGCTGACTCCGGCGGAGTTGCGCGGGATGGATCTTTTGGGCCGCGCGAGCGTGCGGGATGGCGCGATAGAGGGCGTGGGTGAGCCGAGTGCGGAGTCGGGGATCGACCGTCCGCCCTCCTCCGAGGATGTGAGCAGCCGCAGCGCGCAGCGCACGAACCCGCCGCTCAGCGACGACGCGCTCGGCGACGGCGGCATCAGCTCCTCCGGTGGCGTGGCAGGCGGAGCGCGAGGCGGCGCCGGCTGGTCGAGCTCGGGTGCGGGAACGCCGAAGGGTTATGAGGAGGCGGGTCCTGGCGAGCAGAAGTCCACGAGTCGCTTCGACCTCGATCAGGGTACGCTCGACGAACCAGAGGAATGAGTCGGGGCTGCGGGGTCGGCGACGCTCGCGCGGCGTGAGGGAGCAGGGCATACGAGTTGCGCCAGGCGCGGAGCCAATCTCGAAGGTGGAGGAGTTGTCAATGAGAAACAGGAAGGTGGCTCGCGCGCTGGGCCTCACGGGAATCGGCCTCGGATTGGCGGAGCTGGCGATGCCGGCGCAGCTGAGCCGTCGCCTGGGGCTGAGGGATGCGCGGTCGGTGCTTCGCGCCCTGGGTGCGCGTGAGATCCTCAGCGGCGTGGGAATCCTGGCTCCGCGCAATCCGACGGTCGGACTCTGGTCACGAGTGGCGGGCGATGCGATGGATCTCGGACTGCTCGGCGTAGCCGCTGCCAGGAGCCGGAATCGGAAGGTGGTGGCAGGTGCGATCGGTATGGTGGCGGCGATCAGTGCGCTCGATCTCCTCTACGCGCGGCGGCTGCAGCGCTCGGGCGCCATGTAGCTCGGCTGTTGCCTGCGGCAGCGGGGATGACGATAGTGGATAGGTGGTGCCGCTGGCGGCACCAACTCGCGTCAGCCGTGATGGGTCTCGAGTGAGTGATCGAGCGCCAGCGCTCTGGAGCCGGCTCTGTGCTCCGCATCCGCACCCACGGAAGTCGTGAGCTCGCGCGAGCACCAGCGCAGTGCGGCCAGCGCGGCGCGCTGGTCCCGTTCGTGCTCGATGCTCCATGCAGCATGATCGAGGAGCAGCGCCCCGGTGTACACGCGCGCGATGGAGTAGGCGAGCGCTCGCGCGCCGGCCTCCCGCTCCTGGACGTCCACCGTGGCCGCGCCATTCGCGGAGCGAGCGCCACTCGCGCCGTCGCCGGCAGCACGACGCATCAGCGTCCGGGCCGCGTCGCGCACGCGCTCGGCGGATCGCGCGAGCGTGCCGCGCGTGACGGATGCGAGGCGTGCCTCGATGTCGCCGCACAACGCCTCGAGAGCTCCGCCACCGTCGAGCGCGCGGAGCACATCGAGGCTGAGAACGTTGGTGGTACCTTCCCAGATCGAGAGCACCTGTGCATCGCGCAGAAGGCGCGGGAGCCCGGTATCCTCGATGTAACCCGCGCCGCCAAAGGCCTCGAGCGCTTCGCTGGCGACGGCGATCGCCTGCTTCGCCGTGTACAGCTTCACCACCGGCGTGAGGAGCCGTAGAAGGGCCTGCTCGTTCTCGCTCGCCTCTCCGCATTCGGCGCGCCCCAGGAGCTGGACGGCGCGGAAGGCGATGTGAAACGCGCCTTCCACTTCCACCTGCATCTCCGCCAGCGTCTCCACGTGGAGCGGATGCTCCGCCAGCGGCCTGCCGAACGCCACGCGCCTCGCCGCGTAGTCGCGCGCGAGCGCCACCGCCCTGCGCATCCCGGCCACCGATGCACACGCATTGTATATGCGCGTGATGTTGAAGAGGGTGGCGATGGTTCGCACTCCGCGTTCCTCCTCGCCGACCAGCCACGCCGGCGTCCCCTCGAGCGACAGCTCCGCGGTCGGTAGCGCGCGCGTTCCCAGCTTGTCCTTGAGTCGGTTCACGCGGATGCCGCGCAGCGAGCCGTCCTCGTCGCGCAGCTCCATGTAGAAGAGGCTGAGCCCTCTGCTACCGGCGGGCGCCCCCTCGATGCGTGCGAGGGTCATCGCCATCTGCGAGGTGGTGGCGGAGGTGAACCACTTGGTACCGTGGAGGCGGAAGTGGTCGCCTTCGCGGCGCGCCACGGTGGTGGTGCCGGAGACATCGGAGCCGCCCGTGCGCTCCGTCATCCACTGTCCGGATGTCCAGTATCGCGAAGGATCACGGGTTGTGAGTCGCTCGAAGGCGGCGCGCATCCGCTCGTTGCGGCCGTACAGCTCGAGGCAGCGTGCCGCTCCATCGGACATCGCGAGCGGGCAGCTGTACGTCGCGGACGATGGGGAGAAGAGGTAGAGGCGCGCGAACTGGTCGATACGCGAGAGGGAGCCATGCTCGCGCTCGTAGCCGATGGCGACCAGCCCTTCCTCGGCGGAGATGCGATCGAGCTCGCGCCAGGCGGTACTCGTGTCGATTCGGTCGACGCGACGCCCCCACGGATCGTAGGGGACGTGTCGCGGCGGTTCGGCCTCGGCTGCCTCGCCGAGTGCGAGGATGTCGCCCGCCGCGCGCGCGCCGAGGCGTACGAGCTCGGGTTCCACGTCGGCGAGGATGTCGGGAGGGAGCACCCGACGCAGCCAGGAGCGCAGTACGCGGTCATCGTCGTACTGGTTTCCGAGGGTCGGGGGTGCCTGATGGAAGTCGGCCATTGCGCTTCGGTTTTCGTGTGGGTTGCGCGTTAGGCTGACCGGTGGCGTATTTGACTGACCGGCCCTGACGCTGACGAGGCCGGTCAGTCAAATACGCCACCGGTCAGCCTAACGCCGCCCCGGTCAGCCTAACACCACTCCAGTCAGTCTATCGGCTGGAGATTCGCCACTATCTCCTCACGACGCGACTCCAGGAACGGCGGCAGCACCACCTTCTCTCCCAGCGTCGCCTCATCCTCGTCCACCGCAAAGCCGGGCCCGTCCGAGGCGATCTCGAAGAGGATCCCGTTCGGCTCACGGAGGTACAGACTCCGGAAGTAATACCGGTCCACCAGCCCGCTGTTCGGTAGGCCGAGCCCCGAGATCCGATCCACCCACGCCGCATGCTCCTCGAAGGTCGGCGTCCGGAAAGCGACGTGGTGCACCCCGCCCGCTCCCTGGCGCGCGGGCCGGAGCTCCGGCTGCACCGCCACGTGCAGCTCGGCAGCGGGACCACCAGCTCCCATCTCGTAAACGTGCACCGTGTTACGCGGATCCCCGGGATCTGCGTACTCGCGAACCGGCCGCATGCCCAGCGCACGTTGCAGTACCACGTCGGTAGGGCGCAGATCGGGAACGCTGAGCATGATCGGTCCGAGCCCCCGTATCTGGTGCTCCATCGGGACCGGGCTGCGCTCCCAGGGGAATGCCTCGCCGGCGCCGCCGTCATCCACCAGCGAGAGGCGCTGCCCTTCCGGGTCCTCGAAGTCGAGGATGAGCCGGCCATCTCGCTCGACGACCTCCTCGGCCGCCACTCCCCTCTCTCGAAGGTGCGCGCCCCAGAACCCGAGTGCCTCCAGCCCCGCCACGCGGAGCTGCGTGCGCACGATGGAGTGCGTCCCGCGCGACTCCCTCGGCATCGGCCAGTCGAAGAAGGTGACGTCGGTGCCCGGAGTGCCCCTGGCGTCTGAGTAGAAGAGGTGGTACGCGCTGACGTCGTCCTGGTTCACCGAGCGCTTCACCAGCCGCATCCCCAGCGTCTGCGTGTAGAAGCGGTGGTTCTCCCCGATGGCCGCGGATATCGCGGTGAGGTGGTGGATTCCGGTGAGCTCCATGGCTTCCTCCTCTGGCGCGGCGCGCGCGGCGCGGCCCGCTGGATTGACGTCACACTTCGCCCGCTCGCCGGCAGCCGTGCGGCTCGCGGGCCGATGAGTGGAAGATACTCACCTCCCTGCCACGCCCACTCCAGCGCACCGCGGCACGGGCGCCCGGACCCCGGCCGCCGGATCACTCCCCTTGCATTCCGACAGGAGTGCTTGCATTATCTGTCGGAATCCGACAGGTAGCCACTGCACCAGCTCGAACGACCGGGAATCGCCATGTCCTCCACGCCGTCCGATGTCCTCCGCGGAACGCTCGACCTTCTCATCCTCAAGACGTTGACCCTCGAGCCCATGCACGGCTGGGGGATCAGCCAGCGGATCCAGCAGTTCTCGCGCGGCGCGCTCGACGTCAACCAGGGCTCCCTCTACCCGGCGCTTCAACGCCTGGAGCAGAAGGGGTGGATCGAGAGCGATTGGCGCAGCACGGAGAACAATCGCCGCGCCAGGTACTACACGCTGACGAGCGCGGGGAAGCGCGCGCTTGGCCAGGAAGTGGCGAGCTGGAGACGCTACGTGAGCTCGGTCGAGCTGATCTTGGGAGTGAAATGAATGGGAGCCATCAAGGGAGTCATGGTCCGGCTTCGCGCTCTCCTCCACCCGCGCACTACCGAACACGACCTGGACGAGGAGATACGTTTTCACATCGAGCTGGAAACGGAAAAGAACGTGCGCCTCGGCCTCTCTCCGGCTGAAGCACGCCGCCGTGCCCTGGTGGCATTCGGCGGAGTGGAGCGCACCAAGGAAGACCATCGCGATGTGCGCGGGGCACGCTGGATGGGTGATGCGCTCGGGGACGTGCGCTATGCGCTGCGAACGCTCCGGAAGGCGCCTGCGCTCACCACCGCCGCAGTCCTCACGCTCGCGCTAGGGATAGGCGCCAACACCGCGATCTTCTCGGCGGTGAACGCAGTCATCCTGCGCCCGCTTCCGTTCGGCGATCCCGGCCGCCTCGTCATGCTCTGGGAGGAGAATCCGGACAAGGGATGGCACGAGAACGTGGTTGCTCCGGCGAACATGCTGGATTGGCGTGAGCAGGTGCGTGCCTTCGAGGACGTCGCCGCATACAACGGATCCTCCGGCAACGCCACGCTGACCGGCGCTCCCGGTGGCGAGCCTCGGGTGACCACGATCACCCGCGTTACCGGCAACTTCTTCTCGGTGCTCGGCGTGCGTGCGCAGCTCGGGCGCGTGCTGCGGGATGACGAAACGTGGAGCACGCAGCCGCGCGTCGTGGTCATCAGCGATCGCCTCTGGCGCGAGCGCTTCGGAGCCGCCCCGGGAGTCGTCGGTAGGACGATCCAGCTCGAGGGAGTGGGCTTCGAGGTGGTGGGTGTGGCGCCGCCGAGCTTCACCTTCCCCGACGAGAAGGTGGAGATGTGGCTCCCGGTGCGGTGGAACGCGGAGGATCGCGCCCAGGTGTGGTTCCGGCGCGCGCACTGGCTCCGTACGGTGGCGCGCTTGCGTCCAGGAGTCTCGCTCGATCGCGCCGATGCGGAGCTGCAGACCGTGGTGCGCCGACTCCAGCAGCAGTATCCCGAAACCAACACGCGAATGGGTGCGGGGATGACGCCGCTGCACGAATTCCTCATTGGCGACACGCGCCTTCCGCTCTTCGTCCTCCTCTCGGCAGTGTCGCTACTCCTGCTCATCGCGTGCGCGAACGTCGGCAATCTGTTGCTCGTGCAGGCGGCTGGTCGCGAGCGCGAGGCGGCCTTGCGGCTGGCGCTCGGCGCTGGTCGGGGACGGCTGGTACGCCTGGCCCTCGCCGAAAGCCTGCTCCTGTCCACGCTCGGAGGCGCGGCGGGACTCGCACTGGGCTGGTGGGGAACGCGAATTCTCGCGGCTCTCCAACCGTCAGGGATGCTCCCCGTTCGCGGCGTGAGTGTCAGCTGGAGCGTGCTTGGATACGTCCTGCTGATCACGACGGTGAGCGGGCTCCTGTTCGGCATTGCCCCGGCACTCTGGAGCGCGAGGCGCGCTCCGGCGGAAGTGCTTCAGGAAGGCGGGCGCAGTGGAAGCGAGGGGCGGCGGATCCGGCGCTGGGGCGATGCGCTCGTAGTCGCGGAGGTGGCGCTGGCACTCCTTCTTACCGTCGGTGCCGGCCTGCTCGTGCGCTCCTTCGCGCAGCTTAGAAACGTGGATCCCGGCTTCGACGCTAACGGCACGCTCACGGCATCGATATCGCTGCCGGGGATCCGATACGACACCGCAGACGAGATCTCGTCGTTCTTCGACCGACTGCTCGAGCGTGCGCGCGCGATCCCCGGAGTCACCACTGCAGCGGCGACGTCGCAGCTTCCACTCACCGGCACCTCGTGGACGAGCGACTTCGCCATCGCGGGACGCGGGGCGGACGAATACGGCACCGAGGTAGCGCATCGCGAGATCACGCCGGACTATTTCCGCACGATGCGTGTGCCACTCGTCGCGGGTCGTACGTTCACGGCGGAAGACGACGGAGACGCACCGCGCGTCGTCATCATCAACGATGTGCTGGCGAAGAAGTTCTTCCGCGGCCAGAATCCGATCGGTCAGAAGCTGGCATTCGACAGGATCCCGGATTCCACTTCGACCTGGAGGACGATCGTTGGCGTGGTGGGGAGCGAGCACCAGGTGGAGATGTCTGCCGAGCCGCGAATCGAGATCTTCGCGCCGCTCGGCCAGGACCCGAGAGGCGCCATGACCATCGTGCTCCGCACGGATGGCGACCCCGCGTCGCTCGCCCCCGTGTTGCGCAGGGTGGTGAAGGAGATGGACCCCGCCCTCGCGGTCAGCTCCATGAGGACGATGGCGGCGGTGCGAGGCGAGTCGCTCGCGCGCCAGCGCTTCCTCACGACGCTGCTCGTGGCATTCGCGTCGATCGGCGTCCTTCTCGCGCTCATCGGTGTATATGGCGTGATGGCGCAGCTCGCGCGGCGTCGCACGCGCGAGCTGGGGATTCGCATCGCGCTCGGCGCCAGCGCGCCGCGCATCGAGCGGATGGTGGTCGGGCACGCGCTCCGGCTCGTGGCCATGGCGGTGCTCGCGGGTACGGGGGTGGCCCTCATTGCGACCCGGGCGTTGAGTGCGCTGCTCTTTCATGTCGCGCCCGTGGACCCGATCACCTTCGTCGCGGTGCCGCTGCTCCTGGGAGTGACGGCTGCTCTGGCTACCTGGCTTCCGGCGAGGCAGGCCGGCCGCGCGGATCCCGCGATGGTGCTCAGGGGTGAGTGAGGCGCGGCTAGCGAGCGCGGACGGAGATCCAGGGAGGCGCCGCATCATCTGAAGTACTCGGGTGTGGGAGAGCGGGACGGTCCCCCGAGCGAGAGCTCCTCCGGTCGTCTCGTCCTCGCCCCGTGCTCCCCCTTGTGTTCGCCGGCACGAGGCACAATCATGGAGCGTCCTCAACCGGTAAGGAACTGACAGATGACCACTGCGGCCCCTCCGAAAAGCTCCTCCCTCTTCGAGGATATCGTCGAGGTATTCGCCTCGCCCACCAAGGTCTTCGCGCGTCGCAAGGGACGCGGCTTCTGGCTCGCCCTGCTCATCTACACCGTGATTGTCGCCGCTCTCGTTATCGGCACGCTATCGCTCATGCAGCCGGTGTTCGACGCGCTCTGGCCGCAGATGCTGGCGCAGATGCAGGCGAAGCAACCCGACATCACACCGGACAAGCTGGAGGGTTTCAGGCGCATCCAGCCGATCATCTACTCGGTGACGGTGATCATACTCACACCGATCACGGTGCTCGTCGCGGGATTGCTGCTCTGGATAGTCG
The DNA here is from genome assembly GCA_044463245.1 of Gemmatimonas aurantiaca. Lineage (GTDB taxonomy): Bacteria > Gemmatimonadota > Gemmatimonadetes > Gemmatimonadales > Gemmatimonadaceae > JADGGM01. The sequence goes on along the minus strand of JBIQMO010000011.1, from coordinate 33,146 downwards.
GCAAGTTGTTCGACGCGGAGCAGCGCCTTGGCGACGCGATGATGGTCGCTACCTTCGCATCGTTCCCGAGGATCCTCGCGTGGGTGTTCGCCGCCATCTCGGTGCTGGTGACCGATCCCGCGAAGATCACCTCGCAGTGGAGCGTGACCGCCAGTCTGGGCCGCTTCGTGAACGGAATTCAGCAGCCGGTGCTGGCCAGCCTGCTCGGGCGCGTGGACGTATTCATCATCTGGACGACGGTGCTTCTCGCGATCGGCCTGAGCATCACCGGCAACATCTCGAGGCAGAAGGCGGCACTCGCGGCGCTCATCGTGTGGATCGTAGGCACGGTACCGTACCTCTACCAGGCGCTCCAGGTCGTCAAGCCGTAGCCTGCTCCGGGGACGCTCGGCTCGAGTCGAGGCGAGCGTCTCTCGTGGGATCTGTTGAAGGATGCACGAGCTGCGCCCGGGGTGCGGGGTACTCCTTCGCCCGGTGGCAGCCCTTCAGAACTGATAGTAGATGAACGGGCTGTAGCTGCCCAGCATCATGATGCAGAATACCAGCACGGCGGCTGCCCCCACTGCGACGCGGCGCCGCGGTACGAGCTCCCAGTCCCACACCTCGGGTACGAAGGCGAGCCACGCGAACGCCGCGATCGCGATCGGATGAACGAGCACGCCGAGCGTGCTCGCGTCGCCCAGCCCGTGCGCGCCCACCATGCCGCTCACCAGCGCCCACGCGGTTGCGAAGTCCGGACTGAGGAAGAGCGCCCAGCCGAAGATCACCGCCAGTAGCGTGACCGCGAGCGCGACCCGGCCAGGCAGCTCCGGAACGCGAAGGGCGCCGCGCTTTCGCAGCATGCGCGTGGAGTGATAGATCCCCAGCAGCGTTCCGTGATAGACGCCCCACGCCACGAACGTCCAGTTCGCGCCGTGCCAGAGCCCGCCGAGGAACATCACGATGAAGAGGTTGCGCAGCGTACGCAGCGCGCCGACGCGCGATCCGCCAAGCGGTATGAAGAGATAGTCGCGAAGCCAGCGCGAGAAGGTGACGTGCCAGCGGTCCCAGAACTCGCTGATGTTCCGAGCGATGTACGGGCGGTTGAAGTTCTGCGGGAAACGGAACCCGAGCATGTAGCCGAACCATCCCGACCACGAAGAACACGACGCCACGCCACATGAGCTCCGGATCGACGCGCTCACGCAGCTCCGCGTACTGGTCTTCCACGTCCGTGTAGCGGATGATCGGACCGGCGATGAGCTTCGGGAAGATCGAGATGAAGAGCATGTAGTGCAGGAAGCTCTTCGCGGGCTGGGCGATTCGCCGATACACGTCGATGGTGTAGCTCATCGACTCGAATGTGTAGAACGAGATCCCTAGTGGGAGAACTATGGAGAGGGTGGGTGCGATGGCGCCGAGCCCCATCGCATGCGCCACATCGTTCACCGATCTCGTGAAGAAGCCGGCATACTTGAAGTACGCCAGCAGTCCGAGGTTGAATACGAGCGCCGCCACGAGCCAGCCTTTCCGCTCGCGCGGCGTGCCGCTGCGCGCGATTCGCCCCGCCGCCACGTAATCCATCACGGTGGTCAGCAACATCAGGGAGCAGAAGCGATAGTCCCACCCCGCGTAGAAGACGTAGCTCGCCAGCACGAGGAGCGAGAGGCGAAGCTGGAGGTTGCGCGGTACCCACCACGCGAGGAGGACGATGGGGAGAAAGGCGAAGAGAAAGACGTAACTGTTGAAGAGCATTGCGTGGCGTCCTCTCTGGCTGTTTCGGCTTGGGTGTCTCGCTCATCGCGCGGTGAGTGATGCGGCACCCGAGCCGTCCGACGTGCCCACGCGCTCGACGTAGTTCGATTCGGGGTAGATGCCGTTCGGCTCGAACCACTGCTCCGGCGGCGGGTCGCCGATCTCTCTCAGCGCGGTGGTCCAGTCGCGCCCGAGCAGCGCCGCGGCGCGCCACCCGAGCCGCTCGCCGAACGCGAGCTCCATCACACGCGAAGAGCCGAGGACGATTCCCATCGGAGCACCCGCTCTCTTCGCGATGAACTCTTCCAGTGCCACCACCTTCTGGTGGCTCTCGCTCGCGAGGACGCTCTCGATGAGCAGGCCGCCGGCGCGCAGCTCGCCGCTCGGGTTGAGCGCCGCGTTGATCGCGGCATTGAGGACGAGGAGCGTTACGAGCGCCAGGACGAACGCGCGAAGGGCGCTGCCGGCTGGATTGGTTGGGGCGGGCGGGGTCCGGGTGTGAGGTGTGTAGACCCCGCTTTCACCCGGGGCAGTGAGGGGTTGGCTGCTGGTCCATCGGTTGGCGTCACCACGATGCATCAGCTCCCTCCCTGCCCCGGGGGTGCTTCCTAAGGACGACTCAATAGCGACTTCGCGATGGTCTGGAGCTGCATGTTGGATGTCCCCTCGTATATCGCACCGATCTTGGCATCGCGGTAGTACTTCTCCACGGGATAGTCCTCGGTGTAGCCGTAGCCGCCGTGGAGCTCCACACAGAGCGACGTGACACGCTCACACACCTGCGAGGAGAAGAGCTTCGCCATCGCTGCTTCCTCGGTGAAAGGCCGGCCGGCATCCTTGAGGCGAGCCGCGTTGTACACCATGAGCCGCGCGGCCTCGAGCTCGGTGGCTGCCTGCGCCAGCTGAAACTGGATGCCCTGGAAGTCGGCGATCGGCTTCCCGAACTGGTGGCGCTCCTTCACGTACGCCAGCGTCGTATCGAGCGCGCCGCGCGCCACGCCGATCATCTGCGCACCGATCCCGATGCGGCCCTCATTGAGCGTCTCGATCGCGATCTTGTAACCCTTTCCCTCGGGGCCCAGCACGTTCTCGGCGGGTACGCGGCACTGGTCGAGGATCAGCTCCGTGGTGCTGGATGCCCGAATGCCGAGCTTCTGCTCCTTCTTTCCGACCGAGAAGCCGGGGAAGCCGCGCTCCACGATGAATGCGGTGATTCCCCGATAGCCCGCCGAGGGGTCGGCGTTGGCGAAGATCACGTAGATCTCCGCCTCCGCTCCGTTGGTGATCCAGAGCTTGCGTCCGTCGAGCACCCACCCGTCTCCGCTCTTCTCGGCCCGCGTGGCGAGGCCGAAGGCGTCGGAACCCGAACCGGCTTCCGAGAGGGCGTACGCGCCCACGGTGTTGCCGGTGAGCCTGGGGAGGTACTTCTGCTTCTGCGCGTCGTTGCCGTAGCGGGTGATCGGGTAGTTGACGAGCGTGTTCTGCACGTCCATGAGGATGGCCGCCGATGCGTCCACGCGGCTCATCGCCTCGACCGCGAGCGTCACCATCATGAGCGTTCCGCCGGCGCCGCCATGGCGTTCCGGCACCTCGATCCCCATGAGACCCAACTCGAAGAACTTCGGGATGATCTCGGGATCGAGCCGGCCGGCGCGCTCCATCGCCCGCACTCGCGGGCGGACTTCCTCTTCTGCGAACTCCGCGACGGCGTCGCGGAACATGGTCTCTTCGTCGGAGAGCGTGCTGAGCGCCTGATGCGACGCGGTGAGGTCGGTAGTCATGGGTGCAAGCTAATGTTGGAGGCGGCATGCCGCAGCGCTCGCCACACGGCGCGCGCCGAGCGTGCTCACCCGGAGACGGCGGGTACGGGCTCGTTCACGATGGCACGGCAGCCGGCACCACAGTAACGCTCCGGAGCGCCGTCGGGACGCATGCATGCCGCGCGACACTCGACATCGGACAGGGCACGTGCCGACACCGGCACCCCGACGCGCTCGAGCACCGCCTCGGCGAGTCGCTCGTTGACGCCGAAGGCGGGAGTGACCGAATAGCGGACGTCGGGGAAGCGCGCGGCCGCGCTGGCCACCATGCGCGGGATGTCGCGCGTGGAGTGCTTGCCGGGCGAAAGCATGTAGGGGAACGCCACCACCTCGGTGGCGCCCGCCTCGACGCACGCGGCGAAGCCCTCGTCCACGCCCGGCTCGGCGAGCTCCATGTGCGCGATGCGCACGATCGTCTCGCTCCCGGCAAGCTGCTGCACGAGCGCGCCCATGCACTCGAGCATGTGGTTCGCCTCCGCTTTCACGGAGCCGTGGTCTATCAGCAGTATCGCTCTCATGGTCTCCCTCGACTCTCGCCTTCTCCGGCGCTCCGCGCCAGCCGCGCCACCCTCGGGGCGCTTCGATCGGAAGCTAACATCGCACCGGGCGCCACATCAGGGAAGCGCCCGGCTCGGCGGAGCGCCGAAGCGCGCGCTCAGTCGCCGAGCACGTCGAGCGCCAGCTCCACCTTCCCGAAGGGAGCCGACACCTGAACGCCGCGCACCGCACCCCTCACGCGCTCGAGCATCTCCCGCGCGATCGCTATCCCCTCGGCCACCGCGTGGTCCTTGGAACGCTCGCTCGCGCGCCGCATGCGCGTGAGAACCTCGTCCGGCACTATCACCCCCGGCACTTCGTTCGCCAGGAACTCCGCGTTCCGCGCGGAGACGAGAGGCCAGATCCCGGCCACGACGGGGATGCGCAGGTGCTCGATCGACGAAATGAATCGCTCGAGCTGCAGCGGATCGAACACCGGTTGGGTGATCGCGAACTCCGCGCCCGCATCCACCTTCCATTCGAAGCGCCGCAGCTCGTGCGCGGGGTCGATGGCTGCCGGGTTCACGCCCACACCGATCACGAACGAGGTGGGCCTCCCGATCGTGTTGCCGCCGGGGTCAACGCCGTGATTGAGCCGGCCCACGAGGTTGGTGAGCCCGATCGAATCGATGTCGAATACCGCGGTCGCGTCGGGGTAGGGGCCCATCTTCGGCGGGTCGCCGGTGATGATCAGCAGGTTCCTGATCCCCATGGCCGACGCGCCGAGGAGGTCGCTCAGCATCCCGAGCAGGTTACGGTCGCGGCAGCAGTAGTGCGTGACGGTCTCGATCCCCACATGCTGCTCGATGAGGAGACTCGTCATGAGTGCGCCCATCCTGCTCTGGGCGCGCGGGCCGTCAGGAACGTTCACCGCATCGACTCCCGCTGCCGCGAGTGCCGCGACTCCCTGCAGCATCGCGCTCGCATCCACACCGCGCGGCGGTACGATCTCCACCGATCGCACGAATTCGCCGCACGCGATCTTCGCGGCCCAGCGCGAGCGCTCGGCGAATGGCACGGGCGCCACTCCCTCCGGCGTCGCGGCCGCATCGCGCGTGACGGCGACGCCGGCAGCGGGGCGATCGGTGCGGTGCTCCGCGGTGCCGTTGCTGGCGCGGTGCGCGCTCTCGCCGCGGCGGGGAACGAGCGGCCGCACTCCTTCCACGAGCGAGCGGATGTGCTCGGGCGTCGTCCCGCAGCAACCGCCCACTACGCGGGCGCCTGCCTGAATGAGGTGACGCCCGTAAGTGGCCATGTACTCCGGGCTCGCCATGTACATCGTGCGGCCGCCCACATCGCGCGGCATCCCGGCGTTGGGCTGGGCGCTCAGCTTCCTGCTCGTGGCCGTCGCCATCTTCTCGATCGCCTCGAGGATGGTCTGCGGACCCACCGAGCAATTGAGACCCAAGATGTCCGCGCCGAATTCGTCGAGCGCTCGAGCGACGTCCTGCGCCGAGGCGCCGAAGGGCGTGAGACCATCGGTGCCGATGGTCATCTGGGCGATGACGATCGCGGCGGGGTCCACATCGCGCGCGGCGAGGATGGCCTGCTGCATCTCGCCGAGGTCGCTGAAGGTCTCGATGATGAAGAGGTCCGCGCCTCCGGCGCGCAGCGCCGCCATCTGCGCGCGGAAGAGCTCGCGCGCCTCGTCGAGGGACGTGGGGCCGAAGGGCTCGAGCCGCACGCCGAGCGGCCCGACCGCGCCGGCCACGAGCACATCATCCCCGGCCGAGGCGCGGGCCAGCTCGGCAGCGCGCCAGTTGATGGATTCCACCTGCGACTCGAGCCCGTACTGCGAGAGCTTGAGGCCGTTGGCGCCGAAGCTGTTGGTCTCCAGCACCTCGGCGCCGGCGCGCACGTATGCGTCGTGCACCTCGCGCACCAGCTCGGGCGAGCGAAGGTTCAGCTCATCGTAGCACTGGTTGATGAACACGCCCCGCGCGTAGAGCATCGTGCCCATGGCGCCATCGAAGATGACGACGCGCTCCGGATCGAGAAGCTCACGTGCGTCGCGGGTCGCGGCCACGTCAGGATGCTCCCACCGCGGCTGCCGGGCCCATGTCGCGCTCGCCCCCCGAGCGCACCGCGTAGTACTTGGCTTCGGGGTGGTGGACGACGATCGCGGCCGTCGACTGCTCGGGCATGAGCTGGAAGGCGGGTGTGAAATCCATCCCGAGCGCCTCCCTGGCCGGAAGGATCCGGAAGACCTGCTCGTGCTGCTCGAGGTCCGGGCAGGCGGGGTAGCCCCAGGAGTAGCGCTTCCCCGTTTCCTCCGCTATCCCGAGCTCGCGGCGCACCAGCCGGTGCGTCCACTCTGCGAGCGCCTCTGCCGCCTCCACCGAGAGGCCGTGCGTGTAGAAGGCCTCCGTGTAGTCGCCTGCTTCCTGCAGGCGCTCGAAGAGCTTCGTCGCCGCGTCGCCCACGGTGACCACCTGGAACGCGGCCACGTCCACCTCGCCCGACTCGACCGAGCGGAAGTAGTCCGCGAGACAGAGCCGCTCTCGCCCGGGCTGGCGAGGGAAGTCGAAGCGCGCCAGCTCGCGCAGCGAGCCGCCGTCGCTCTCGTACGCGGCGGGGTCGTACACGATGAGCGTGTTGCCGTCGGATTGTACGGGGAAGTAGCCGTACACCACGCGCGGGACGAGCCACCCGTCGCGCTTCGCGGCCTCGCTGAGGCGAGCGAGCGTGGGCTCGAACTCCTCGCGCACCGCCTTGCGGAACGCTTCTCCCGAGCCGCGCCCGCCCCACTGGAGCCGGTAGAGCTCATCCAGGTCGAGCAGCGCCAGTACTTCGTCGATCGGGATGTCGCGGATGACGCGCGTTCCGTAGAAGGGTGGGCGAGGGACCGGATTGTCGGCCGCGACGTCGCTGCGCCGCCCGCCGTCGCTCCCCACCGCGATGTCCTTGCCCACCTCGGTGTGAAGGAAGACGTCCTTCCGCGCGGCCTCGAGGTTGCTCGACACCAGCTCGCCGCGGCGCGCATCGTCCACGAGAGCTTCGACGGTGTCCAGCCCCTCGAAGGCGTCCTTGCAGTAGAACACTCCCGGCGCGTAGGCGCGCTCGCCGTCCACGAACAGAGCGCGACGACCGAAGCGCCGGTTGATCGCGGCGCCGCCGATCATGACGGGTATGTCCAACCCGCGCTTGTCCAGCTCCTGCACGCAGATGGGCATCTGCTTCGATGTCGAAACGAGCAGCGCCGAGAGCCCGATCGCATCGGCGCCGATCTCCACGGCCTTCTCCACGATAGTGTTCACCGGCACCTGCTTCCCGAGGTCCACGACCGTGTACCCGTTGTTCGAGAGGATCGTGTTGACGAGCGACTTGCCGATGTCGTGCACGTCCCCGTACACGGTCGCGAGCACGACTTTCCCCTTGGTGTACCCCTCGGCGCGCTCCAGGAACTGCTCGAGGTGGCGCACCGAGCGCTTCATCACCTCGGCGCTCTGCAGCACGAAGGGGAGGATGAGCTCACCCGCACCGAACTTGTCGCCCACGTCCTTCATGGCGGGGAGGAGGACGTCGTTCAGCACGCGAACTGGGTCCTCGCGAACTCCGGCGGCATCCAGGAGATCCTCTATGCCGTCCTTCTTCCTGTGGACGATCTGCCAGTGGATCTTCTCGTCGGGCGACATCCCGACGGTCGGATCCTCCGCGGGCTTCGCACCGGCGGCCGGCTGATCGCTCGGCGCACGGTCGAAGTGCTCGATGAAGCGCTGCAGCGCGTCGGGGCGGCGGTTGAACACGAGATCGTCCGCGAGCTCGCGCTCCTCCGAGGAGATCTCGGCGTAGGGACGCACGTGCGCGGGGTTCACGATCGCCATGTCGAGACCTGCGCGCACGCAATGGTGCAGGAAAACCGAGTTCAGCACCGCGCGCGCTTCCGTGCCGAGCCCGAAGCTCACGTTGCTCACGCCCAACGAGGTGAAGACGCCCGGAAGCTCGCGCTTGATCAGCCGGATCCCTTCGATGGTCTCCTCGGCGCTGTCGAGCCACTCCGACTCGCCGGTGGCGAGGGTGAAGGTGAGATCATCGAAGATGAGATCTTCGGAGCGCAGCCCGTATTCGTTCACGGCGATGTCGTGAATCCGGCGCGCCACCTCGAGCTTTCGCTCGCGCGTCTTCGCCATCCCGGCTTCATCGATCGTGAGCGCGACCACCGCGGCGCCGTGCCGCTTCACTACCGGGAGCACCGCCTCGATGCGCGCGCGGCCGTTTTCCATGTTGATGGAGTTGACGATCGCGCGGCCGGGGATGTGCTCGAGCGCGCGTTCCACCACCTCGGGCTCGGTGGAGTCCACCATGATCGGCGTCTCCACGCTCATGGAGAGGAGCTTGACCGTGCGCGCCATCTGCTCGGCTTCGTCGGCGCGCTCGGTGAGCGCCACGCACACGTCGAGGACGTGCGCGCCCGAGTCCACCTGTTGACGTGCAACGCCCACCAGCCCTTCGTAGTCGTCGGCGAGGAGGAACTGCTTCACCTTGCGCGATCCCTGTGCATTCACGCGCTCGCCGATGAGGAGCGGCGGCGGATCCTGGTGCAGCGTGATCGCGCGCATCGCGGAGCTGACGCGCGGCACGGCGGGCGCCATCTCGCGACTCCTGTGCGTCGCGGGTGCGACGTCGCGAACCGCGCGCACCACCGCCTCCAGGTGAGCCGGCGTGGTGCCGCAGCAGCCGCCCACTATGCGCACGCCGAAGTCGCGCACGAACTCGGAGAGAGCGCGCGCCATGGGCTCCGGCTCGAGCGGGTAGACCGCGTCTCCGACGCCGGTGTTGATCGGCAGGCCGGCGTTCGGGATGCACGAAACCGGAAGCGTAGCGTGCTCGGTGAGGTAGCGGATCGGCTCGCGCATGTGCTCCGGGCCCGTGGAGCAGTTCAGCCCTATCACGTCCACGCCGAGCGCCTCGAGCGTGGTCATCGCGCTCGCGATGTCGGTACCGAGGAGCATCCGGCCGCTCGTGTCGAGCGTGACCTGCACCTGCAGTGGCACGCGGCGTCCGATCTGTGCGAAGAGCCGCTCGATCCCCGCGATCGCCGCCTTCACCTCGAGGATGTCCTGGGCCGTCTCGATGAGCAGGACATCCACCCCGCCCTCGACGAGTCCCTCCGCCTGAGCGCGGTAGTTCTCGGCCAGCTCATCCCAGGTGATGGCCGAGAGGAGCGGGTCGTCGCTGGCAGGGAGCATCCCGGTCGGCCCCATCGATCCCGCGACGAAGCGTGGCCGCTCGGGAGTGGAGTACTTCTCGGCGGCAGCGCGCGCGATCCGCGCGGCCTGCACGTTCACGTCGCGTACGCGATCGCCGAGTCCCCATTCGTGGAGCCGGCGCGGTGTGCTCTGGAAGGTGCACGTCTCCACCACGTCGCAGCCCACCGCCAGGAAGGACTCGTGGATCTCCCGGATCACGTCGGGGCGCGTGATGACCAGATAGTCGTTACACCCTTCCAAGCGCGCGCCCCCGAAGTCGTCTGCGCCGAGCTTGTAGCGTTGGATGTTGGTGCCCATCGCGCCGTCGTAAACGAGAATTCCCCGCTCGAGGGCGCGCAGATATGAAGAGCTGCCGCTGGATTTTGCCATTTCGATTGCCGATATGAAAAAAAGCCCGGCGCGCACAGGCACCGGGCCGGCGCTTTAGCGGAATGTTTTACGTGGCCGCAATTTGCCGTAAATCGCCACGGGTCGCCGATATGTATGGATGCAGTGTACGCTCCGATGGTCGGCCGAGCAAGGGGTGTCAGTGCGGACGTCGCTCCTGCGGATGCTCTCGACGCCCGGTCACGAACGCCCTGTCCGCCATGCACCGCACCAGCGTGAGCAGGCGGTGTCGCTCGAGCGGGAGCGTGAGATCCGCGAGAACCAGGCGCTGTAGCGCGGCCGGGATGATGGCGGAGGGCCGCTCGTCGGTACGATACAGCAGCACCGCTCCGCCGCGCGCCATGGGAGCCGGGATCCCGTGCGGATCGGCGAGCGCCAGCCCGGTTTCCACCAGCACCGCGAGCGGCTGCTGCACAGCGGCGAGCGCTCTCCCTTCGGCGAGCGTGTGGGCCATGGACGTCATGTGGCCGGAGCCAGCGAGAAGCTGCGCCACTCCCTCGAGGAGGGCTCCGTCCGTGCCAATGAGTAGAATCGTCGCCATTCTCACCCGTGAGATTCGACTTCGGTGACCAGGGAACGAACCGCCTCCACACTCACCCCGCGCACGTCTACCAGCTTCGATCGCGACGCCGCGCCTCCCACGATGTTCACATCTCTACGCGCGACGCCCAGCCATCCGGCCAGGAACCGCACCAGCTCCTCGTTCGCGGCGCCATCCACCGGCGGTGCCGCGACCCGGACGAGCAGTGCACCATCGCGCACACCCGCTACCATACTACGTGCCGCACGTGGTCGTACGCGCACCGCAAAGCGAACGCTGTCTCCGCGCTGGCGTACATCCAGCTCCATCACCCTCCGAGCGAGTGCATGAACGACTCTAGAAGCACGAGAATGAAGTACGCCACGATCGGCGTCACGTCAATCATCCCGAATGGTGGAATCACCGACCGCAGCGGGCGCAGTATCCATTCCGTGAGCGAGTAGGACCAGCGGATCCACCGCCCGTACGGGTTGAGCCGGAACCACGATGCGATGATGCGGACGATGAGGGCAATCTGCAGGATGCTGAAGGTCCAGCTCACCAGCAGGAGGTACAGCCCTCGCGGGCCGGCGCCGGCCGTGACGATCGTGGTCGCGATGAGGCCGCGTACGAATTGCAGAGCCAGGATGAGAATTATCCCGCCGACGACCACCGCCACGAGCGTCCACCAGGGCGCGCTGACCGGTGTGCCACCGGCGCGCACGATGCGTCGCTCCACCGGCATGATCAACGGATCGACAGCGCGCCGGAAGAAGCGCGCGACCGGTCCGAAGGGGTTGATGCGCCGGGTGCGCACCAGCCAGTCGACGCCGAATACCACGAACAGCACGCACGCCAGCGTGAAGAGCAGGAGCCTGAGCCCCGCGAGTACCGTGTCGTATGCAATGAAGAATCCCCTCACGGCTCCAAAGGTGGCGAGCGGGCCCCCGCCGTTCAAGCGGCAATCAGATCGTTCTCAGTCGCACACGCTCCGCGCGCTCTTTACCTCGCCGTCCGGGGGGATCGGCCGGATCACGACGGCCGGGTTTCCCGCGATGATCACATCCGCCGGGTAAGCGCCGGCACAGACCGCACCGAAACCCACCACCGAATTGGAACCGATGGTAGTACCGGGCAGGATCCCGACGGCGGCTCCTATCCAGACATTGTCGGCGATGTGTATCGGCGCTACACGGATCGGAGCGCTGGGGTCGTGCCGGTTCCTCGAGGTGCTGTGAAAGTCGGTGTCCATCACCCGAGCGTCCCCCAGGATCGCGCCATCGCCGATGCGGATTTCCCGCCGGCAGCCGAAGCGGGTCCCGTTGACGTACGAGCCGCTTCCGACGCTTATGACGGCGTCCTCGCTGTACGTCCACGGCGTAACCGTACCGTCAATCAGCACGTCGTCGCCGAACACGACCCGGCCCGGACCACGGATGATCAGCCGTCCCGAGATGCGGAAGTTTCGACCAGTCTCGAGGCGAACTCCGCGGAGCCGGCACCATGCCTTGCAACGCCAGCCGCGTGCGCGGACCGACAGGGCCCGTACCGCCCGACCAGGGTTCCGAAGAGCGCGCAAAAGCAAGCTGGTGGATCGGGACATCGAGTGCTCTGGAAGTTGGTCGAACTCCTGGCGACTCCAATCGCGTAGCGTCGCGAAGCTAAGCCGCTCCGCCCGTTCACGGTAGTCCGCGTGTATCTTGCTTCCGCGGCGGCGCCGGTGTGGTCTCGATCCTACAGATCGCGGATGCGATGGCTCGGGTGAGTTGTGTCACCGCAATGGGTGAAGGCTCGTCTGTACGATGGGTCCCGGCCGCTAGCCAGCTACCGGCGAACTTTCGCACACGGTGACTGGCATCATAACTGCAGAACCGCCTGCTCGACCATGGACATGATTTTCCGACTGGGACCAGCGTGACGAAGGTCACGATGACATCCGCGCGAACTCCGGTGGATCACATCTTTACAGTCGACGTGGAGGAGTACTTCCAGGTCGGAGCATTCGAGGGTGTGATATCGCGCGAGGAATGGGCCGGCTACCCCAGCCGGATAGAGTTATCTATGGATGCGGTGTTCTCTCTTCTGGAGAGGCACGGCGCCAGGGGCACTTTCTTCACCCTTGGCTGGATCGCCGAGCGCTACCCCGCGATCGTGCGTCGCATCCACGATCTCGGCCACGAGGTAGCATCGCACGGCTTCTGGCACAGACGCGTGGACTCGCTCACGCCCGCGGAATTCCGCGAAGACGTGCGCATCTCCAAGGCGGCGCTGGAAAACGCCTGTGGCGCGCCGGTGATCGGTTTCCGTGCACCCAACTTTTCCATCAAGCCCGGTGGGGAGTGGGCCTTCGACATCCTGCTGGAAGAGGGCTACCAGTACGATTCGAGTCTCTTTCCCATCCGGCGCCCGGGCTACGGCTACCCGGCGGCCCCCACGATCCCGCACCTGATCCACCGGAAGGCCGGCTCGCTCTGCGAGCTGCCCCTGGCCACCACGCGCTGGCGCGGGATGAGGGTGCCGGCGGCGGGCGGCGCCTACCTCCGTCACTTTCCCTATTCCCTCACGCGTCGCGCCTTCCGCGAGTACGACGAGAGCGGGATCCCCGCCACCTTCTATATCCATCCATGGGAGCTCGACCCCGCGCAGCCGCGTATCCGCGTCCCGCTGCACACGAGGGTCAGGCACTACGGGGGGCTGGCGCGCACCGTGCCGCGCCTGGAGCGCCTCCTCGGCGAGTTCCGCTTCACTTCGGCCGCACACTGCCTCCAGCTTCACCCGCCGGCGCCACCTCTCGCCGCCAAGGTATCGAGCGCAGCGGATTGACATGCGCGTGAGCAACTTCACCGGCACCGACGCCACATGGGATGCTTTCGTGCGAGCGGCGCCGGGTTGGACACACTTTCATCTGATCGGCTGGAAGCACGTGATCGAGCGCGTCTTCGGCCACGAGTGCATCTACCTGTCAGCGCACGACGCCTCCGGTTCGCTCGCGGGCGTGCTACCGCTGGTACGTGTGAAGAGCATGCTGTTCGGACACTTCCTGGTGTCCATGCCCTTCCTTAACTATGGTGGACCGCTCGGCAGCGACGAGGCCGTGCGCGCCCTCGCGGCCGAAGCAGTCGGCATCGCCGCGCGCGATGGCGCACGACTCCTCGAGTTGCGCAGTCGCGTTCCGCTCTCCATAGACCTTCCGGTATCGCACCGGAAGGTCACCGTCGTCCTCGATCTCCCCGACGATCCCGAAACGCTCTGGAAGGCGCTCGATGCCAAGGTGCGCAGCCAGGTTCGGCGCCCGCGGAAGGAGGGAGTCACGGTCCGCTTCGGGCCCGACCAGGTGGCGCCTTTCTTTCACGTCTTCGCGCGGCACATGCGCGACCTGGGGACGCCCACGCAGCCCCGGCGCCTCTTCGATGCGATCGCCGACACCTTCGGTGACGAAGTCTGGTTTGGCTGCGCCTACCTGGGCGACCAACCGGTGGCGTGCGGCTGCGGCTTTCGCTGGGCAAACGAGTTCGAGATGACCTGGGCTTCGGCGCTCGTGGAGTACAAGCGGATCGCCCCGAACATGTTGCTCTACTGGAGTTTCATGGAGCGCGCGATCGAGCAGAGGCTCGATCTCTTCAACTTCGGCCGCTGTTCGCCTGGCGCGGGGACGCATCGCTTCAAGCTTCAGTGGGGCTCGCGCGACGAGCAGCTCTGGTGGTACGACCATGCCGCCAGCGACGGCCGGGCCGCATCCACCCCGTCGCCCGACGATTCCAGCTATTCGTGGGGCCCGCGCCTCTGGAAGCGCCTCCCCACGCCGGTGGCCACCGCGCTCGGTCCCCGGATCGTCCGTTACATCCCGTGATGGGGAGGCGGCAGCTGCCGGTGGCCTCCCGCGTGGAGGCGAGTGCCATCAGCGCCGCCGTGGTCGACGCGTTCAAGCGCGACCCCAGCCGCCCCGCGGCGCTCATGCGCGGGCTGCGGGAGCGCTTCGATGCGCAGCGCGCGGCGCTCACCGACAGTGGGACTTCCGCACTGGTAGCCGCGCTCCGGCTCACTGCTGGCGAGGGAGGCACCGTGGCTTACCCCGGATATGCGTGCGTGGACCTCGCGGCGGCGGCGCGCTTCGCCGGCGTCCGGGTGCGTCTCTACGACGTGGATCCGGAGACGCTCAGCCCCGATCTCGACTCGCTGTCGGCGGCTCTCGAGCGTGGGGTGAACGCGATCGTGGTAGCGCATCTGTACGGCTTCCCAGCGGACATGCGTGGCGTGGAGGAGCTGGCCCGGTCGGCCGGCGTTCCGGTGATCGAGGATGCGGCTCAGGGCGCCGGTGGCACACTCGACGGGCGTCTCCTCGGCTCCTTCGGTACGCTCTCCATCCTCAGCTTCGGCCGGGGGAAGGGAACTACCGGCGGGAACGGCGGTGCGCTCCTTCTGCGTGACGCGGCACTCGCCGATTCGTTCTCCGATATGCGTCGTATGCTGGGAAAGCGGCCGGCGGGCACGCGCGACCTCGTCGGGGTGAGCGCGCAGTGGCTCCTCGGTCGTCCGTCGCTCTACGGGATCCCGTCGGCGATCCCGTCGCTGCATCTGGGCGAGATGGTTTACCATCCCGCTCACGAGCCACGTGCGCTGTCGTGGGCGGCCGCTTCGCTCGTACGCCGGGCACTCGCCCACTCACCGGGCGATGTCTCAGGCCGCAGGCGAGTCGCCGCGGCGCTCGAGATGGCGACGTTGGAAGGCGCGGACATTCGCCCGGTACGCCCGGTGCATGGGGGGGTGAGCGGCTACCTTCGCTATCCGATCCTCGATCGCGGCTCGCGTGCCGAGCGCGCGGACATGGGGATCCTCAGAGGGTACAGGATCATGCTGCACGACCAGCAGGAGCTTCGACCGTGTCTCGTCACTGGCGAGCCGCCGACGCCAGGTGCCGAGGAGCTCGCGAGAACTCTCTTCACCCTTCCGACGCACTACATGGTGAAGCCGAGCGACATCAAGGCGATGATGGAGTGGCTGCGGGTGCCGACCAGGCTCCTCGTGCCTATCAGCGGGCACGAGCACGTCCCGCGCGCCGCTCGCTCGCACTGACCATCCTGAGGAGAAGCTGAAGCGAATGACTACCTCGGAGATCACGGAAATCTCCACGGAACCGATGGGGCCGCAGATCGGCGAGTTCCGCGCGCCGATCGCGCAGCGGAAGCTCCGCGTCCTCTACGTGTGGGATGCCGACTATCCTTGGGACGTTCGCACCGAGAAGATCTGCGCGACGCTCGCGAGCGCCGGGCACGACGTACACATCGCCGCGCGCAACGCGCGCCGCGAGCGGACGGTGGAGCGACTTCCCGAGGGCACCGTGCACCGCATGCCGCCGATGCGCTGGGCAGGGCGCCCGGTGGACACCGCGCTCGGCTTTCCCGCGTTCTTCAACCCGCGCTGGCTCTCCCTTCTCGACCGCACCGTACGACGCCTGCGGCCGGATGTCGTGATCTGTCGAGACATTCCACTGGCGCCAACCTCCCTCTGGGCAGGTCACCGTCACGGCGTCCCTGTGGTACTGGATATCGCCGAGAACTACCCGGCGATGCTGCGCATGGTGTTCGACGCCAGGGTACACCGCCCCACGGACCACCTCGTCCGCAACCCGACCGCGGCCGCGCTCGTAGAGAAATACAGCCTCCAGCGCGCCGATCGCGTGATCGTGGTGATCGAGGAGATGGCCGAGCGGATGGTGAAGATGGGGATACCGGCGGACCGGATCGATGTCGTGTCCAACACCCCTCCGCGCGCGCGTGCAGAGGGAGAGCCGGAGCGACGCAGGCGTCCGGAGGGCCAGCCCCTGGGGCTGGTCTACCTCGGCCACCTCGAGGTCCCCCGCGGGATAATGGAGATGGTCGAGGCAGTGGCGATCCTCCGGCGCGATGGTCTACCGGTGCGCGCCACCATCGTTGGAAAGGGGCGCGATGCCCAGCTTTTCAAGGATCGCGCGCGCGATCTCGGGCTCACGGATGCAGGGGTGAGCTTCCTCGGCTACGTGGACCGCGATACCGCCCTGCGGGCGGTGCAGGAGGCGGACATCGGCGTGCTCCCGCACCACGTCAACGAGCAGTGGAACACGAGCATCCCCAACAAGCTGTTCGACTACATGGCGGTGAGTCTTCCGGTCGTGAGCTCCGACCCCGAGCCGTTCGCCAGGATCACGCGTGCGACCGGCGCGGGCGAGGTGTTCCAGGGTGGCGATGCCTCGTCGCTGGCCGATGCGGTTCGGCGGCTGGCCGACCCCGTTCTCCGCGAGCGGTATGGCGCCGCGGGCCGTCGCGCAATCCTCGATCGGTACAATTGGGAGTACGACACCGCCATCTTGATGCGCTGCCTCGACCGTGTGGTTGACCGGCAGGCCAGCACGCGTACGTCCGGCCGGCGAAGTTGATCGGCTCCATCTCGCCTCAAAGGTGGCGGTCGCCCACACTGGTGGAACGCGTCAGCCGGCGCAAGCACTTTGACTGTGCGTTCAGTCAGAGGCGTTGTAATACTTTTTGCATCCGTTGAGCTGCTGGGTTCGCTCCTTCATTTTGCCGATGCCTTCGGCATTTCACAGGGCGGCCGCTTAGTCACTCCTTCCTTCGAGCAGCTCCCGCCCGGACACTGAGAACCCAAACGGCGCGATCGGACGGACCCCTGCTGGTCCTCGACAAGGGCAAACCCTCTGAAAGGAGGGGACGCAAAGCCACGAGGCTACAGCGCTACTAGAAGCGCCACGCTCGTCGGGTTGCCGTGGAACCCACAGGAGCACGAAGTGCGCTTCAGAACCATCGCAGCAGCAGCTACCGCCATCGCCTCCGCCGCGGCCTGTTCCGACAAGCCCCCCACGGCTGCGCCAAAGCTGCCCACCGACATCCAGGCCGCCCTGGCTTCGGGCTACCAGCCACTGGTCATCTCCCCGGCGGTAGACACCGTCGAGGTAGGGAAGAGCATCACCCTCGAGGTAGAGATCCCGGGGAAGGTCGGTGATAGCACTAAAGTCGCCCCCGACAACGTCCAGGTATACTGGGGCTCTGACGATCCTACGGTGGCCTCGGTGGGCGGCGGCAAGGTCACCGGACGCAAGCCGGGGAAGATCAGCGTGGTAGCGCTCACCGCCAATGCCGTGGGCACGGCCACAGTCGTGGTTCGCGAAGCCTCGAATGACGGCAAGGGCGCCGGGGCCTCCGACTCGTCGGTTACGGACTCCTCGACCAACGAGAATTCCGCCCCGGATTCGACGATCGCCGATTCGTCGAGCACCGAGACCCCCACCGCACCCGGCGGGAACGAGCTGGGATCGCTGGCCTCCGGCTACAGCACCACCTCGCCGCACTGGAGCCACATCCGCACTCTCGCCACGGACTTCTACTACAACTGGACGCCAGACGAGCGCGCGTGGGCCGGACGGCACTTCGACGCAGCGCTCTCGGGTAACACGAATGCCTGGCTCACGGCCAATCCGACGGTTACCCAGCTCCCCTACACGCTCCTCTGGTCCGTGCTTCTCCCGGGGACCAACGCGAAGCCGTATCTGTCGTCCACGTACTACGGCGACATGAAGGAGTGGTACTCCGCGCACCCGGAGTATCGACTCGAGGACGCGTTCCTCCATACGTCCACCTCGAAGAGCGAGTCCACTCGACTCAGGGTTCACATCTGGGATTCGGATCGCTGGTTGATCAATCCCTCCGATCCCGGGGCGCGTGCCTACACCATCGACCGCTACCGGCGGCTCGCGCAGGGGACCGGCGGCGTGTTCATCGACGAGGCGGCGTCCGGCGACATCCTCCCGCGCGCGCGAGGCGGTGTGGAGTTCCGGCAGGATCGCTACGAGGCCGACTACACCTCTCTCCTCGCCGCGATCAAGCGCGAGCTGGGGAACAAGACGATCATGCTCAACACCGCCGAATACACGAAGCCCTTCGATCGGGCCAACGCGGTGGCGGCTGGCGCGGTGCACCTCGAGCTCTTCAACAACCCGATGCTCTCGCAGATGGTGTTGCGGTGGCAGTGGGTCGAGGAACTGCTTTCAGCGGGTGTCGACGTGGACCTGGTGAGCCCATATCCCGCGTCGTGGGCGGACGAGCACTCGTACCAGTACCCGAAGGGGAACTACGCGACGAGCGGTCAGCGGCTCCGGATGTGGGAGCTGGCGAGTTACTACATGGTCGTAGGGCAGAATCCGGACGGGCTCTATTTCCACCTCAAGGCGCCCAACTGGCAGACGCCTCTGACCGACTACTGGCTCCCGGCGGTCGAGGCCAATATCGGCCACCCGATTAGTGCGCGGAGCGAGAAGGCGCAGGGAATCGACCCCACGGGGCAGAACTACACGATCTATCAGCGTGAGTTCGACCGCGCGCTGATACTGATCCGTGCGCAGCGCGGGTGGGGTGCACAGAACTACAAGGACAATACTGCCGTGGAAGTGTCGCTTCCCTCGGGCGAGAGCTGGCTCCCGCTGCGGGCCGACGGCACGCTCGGCGCACCTGTTACCAAGGTGAAGCTCCGTAACTCCGAAGCGCTCATCCTCGTGAAGAAGAGCAAGCTCTGAGTCGAGCGATGCAAAAACGAAGGGGGCAACGCCTGCCGCGTGCAGGCGTTGCCCCCTTCGTTTTTGCATCGCTCGGTGTGGTAAAACGTGTGACACTCGCATAGCGAATCGTCCGCAAAAGAGTATCGCATCTGACACTCTTCTTGTCGCTGTCACGCCCGGGCGTGAAGGTGGTAACGCCTGTATTTCTGGTGCGTCTGTTGGGGACACTAGCACCACCCTTTACGGCACGATCGCAAGGGGGCACGTCGCCCGCGCGACAAGGGCAAAACCGGCGAAAGCCGGCGACGCAAAGCCACGAGGCTAAAGCATCCGCGGTGGATGCCACGCCAGTCGGGCTGCCGAACCGAACTCCGTATTCCCAGGAGTCATCGACATGCGCGTCCCTCGCTCGATCCGTGCGGCGCTTGCCGCCGCCATCGCTCTAGCCTTCACCGCGTGCATCGACACGCCGCCGATCACCTCTTCGGCCGACATGCTGCCGTCGGCATCGATCGCGCGCATTACCGTGGAACCGGCGACGCTGTCGATCGTCGCCGGCGCGGATTCTTTACTCAATGTTCATCTCGAGGATACCGACGGAAACGTCCTCGATGGCCACCAGGTAGTCTGGGTTTCCTCGGATTCCACGGTGGCGACGGTCGACAGCAACGGAGTGGTCACCGCCCTCGAGCCGGGGCAGGCGA
Organism: Gemmatimonas aurantiaca; assembly: GCA_044463245.1. GTDB lineage: Bacteria > Gemmatimonadota > Gemmatimonadetes > Gemmatimonadales > Gemmatimonadaceae > JADGGM01. The sequence goes on along the minus strand of JBIQMO010000011.1, from coordinate 13,692 downwards.
ACATCATCGCCATCGCTGGCACGCAGAGCGCGCAGGCGGTCGTGGATGTCGCGCCCAAGGCCGCTCCGAAGAAGCCGACGATCTCCGTCTCACCGGCCACCACCTCGGTAGTGGCGACAAAGGCCGTCACCCTAGCGGTCACCGTCACCGACACGCTCGGAAAGAAGGTGGCTTCGCCCGGCGTCACCTGGACGAGCGACAAGCCGGCCATCGCGCAGGTCAGCTCGTCGGGCGTCGTCACCGGCGTGGCAGCGGGCACCGCGAAGATCACCGCTACCTCGAGCGGCGTGAGCGCGAGCGCGACGATCACCGTCACTGCGCCACCCCCGCCGCCGCCATCGCAGGAGACGGCGCCGCCGGCTCCTGGCTCGCTATTCTCGACTTACAGCGCGAGCTCTCCGCACTGGACTCACATCCGCACTCTCGCCACCGACTTCTACTACCACTGGACCGCCGACGAGCGCACCTGGGCGGGGAAGCACTTCGACGCGGCGCTTTCCGGCAACGGCGATGCGTGGCGCGCGGTGAACCCCGGTGTCACGCACCTCCCCTACACGCTCTTCTGGACGGTTCTGACGCCGGAGAGCTCGAACAACAAGTCGAGCCTCTCCTCGATCTACTACGCCGACATGCAGCAGTGGTACGCCGCCCATACGCAGTATCGCATGGAAGACGCGTTCCTCCACACGTCGACGGACAAGTCGCTCTCGACGCGAGTGAAGGTCATGATCTGGGACTCCAACCGATATCTGATCAATCCGGCGGACCCCGGCGCGCGAGCGTACACCGTGGACCGCTATCTCCGGGTGGTCAACGGCGAGGAGGGGGTGTTCATCGACGAGGCGGCGTCGGGTGACATTAACAGTCGCGCGAAGCAGGGCGTCGAGCTGACTTCCGCGCAGTATCAGACGGCGTACACCTCGCTCCTGGCCGAGATGAAGAAGGCGTTCGGAAGCAAGGTGATCATGCTCAATACGGCCGAGTACACGACCGACTTCGATCGAGCCAACGCGGCGGCAGCCGGAGCCGTGCACCTCGAGCTCTTCAACAATCCCATGTACGCGGGGATGCCCACGCGCTGGAAGTGGGTGGAGGATCTCCTGGCGCTCGGCGTGAAGGTAGACCTGGTGGGTCCCTATCCGTCGAAGTGGGCCGACGATCACCCGTCGCAGTACCCCAAGGGGAACTACCCGACGAGCGGACAGCGGTTGGACATGTGGCTGCTGGCCAGCTATTACATGGTCGTGGGGCAGAATCCGGACGGGCTCTTCTTCCACATCAAAGCACCCAACTGGGACACGCCCTTCGCGCAGTACTGGTTCAAGGGGGTAGAGGCAAACATCGGCCACCCCGTGGGCGCGCGCTCGGTACTGACCAAGGGCACCGACCCGACGGACAAGGCATACACGATCTACCAGCGCGAGTTCGACAGGGCGCTGGTCCTGATCCGGCCACCGCAGGGGTGGGACACCCAGTCGTACCTCGACGCAACAGCTGTTGAGGTCACGCTACCATCCGGCGAGAGCTGGCTCCCGCTGCGCGCCGATGGAACACTCGGCACCGCAGTTACCAAGGTGAAGCTCCGCAACTCGGAATCGCTGATCCTGGTCAAAAAGAGCCGAATCTGAGGGTCCGCC
>JBIQMO010000011.1:0-11955 GCA_044463245.1 Gemmatimonas aurantiaca | reverse complement strand
CCGCCTTGCGTGGAGGTGTATTATGGCACCGTATTCGCAAAGTACGCCCCGTAGTGCCGTCGGGCACGCCCGTAGCGGGGCTCGGCGTGCTCCAGCGTAACCCCAATTTCCCCTAGATGACCACAAGCCCGCGGCCCTGGCCGGACCGCCCGGTCGGTAACCCCTGGGCTGGCCAACAGGCGCCGCCCGCACGCGTCGCGCCGGCTACCCCTGCCGCCGCGATCGCGAACCCAACCGCGTTGACCGAACAGAAGCCGGATGCCCTCATGTACGCCGTGGGCTTCCTCCTGTTCGCGTACGTGTGGCGCATCCAGGATGCCTTCCCGATCCTCGGCAAGCTCCAGCTCCCGCTCCTCAGTCTGGGAATCGCTGGTATCCTCTACATCACCAACAGACATCCCTGGCGCAGGCCCCTCCAGCTTCGCGGCGGGATCGTCTACCTCACGCTGGGCATCCTGGCACTGATGCTCATCGGTGTGCCCACCAGCCTCTGGCCGGGGCACAGCCTGACCTTCGCGCTGAAGACCTACGTTTCCAACCTTCTCTTCATGGCGGTTACCGCCGCGAGCATTCGCAGTGTGGCGGACGTGGAGTTCTACGCACGCACCAATCTCTACGGCGGCCTCTTCTACGCCATGATGGTGAACCTGTTCTTCAAGGTGGGGGCCGACGGACGCCTGGGGGGGCTCGTCTACTACGATGCGAACGACTTCGCGCTGGTGATGGTAGCCACCCTCCCGTTCGCGGTCTACCTGCTCAAGTTCGGTCGTACGAGCTTCCGGCGCGCGATGGGGCTCGTTGCCCTGGGGCTGATCGTGCTCGCGCTCGTGAAGAGCGGCTCGCGCGGCGGCTTCCTCGGAATGATCGTCGTGATGGCCTACATCCTCCTGCGCTACCGCGCGATCCCCAGCACCACTCGACTCTTCGTCGCCGTCGCCGGAGTGGCGCTCGCACTGCTCATAGGATCCGACAAGTACTGGGCGCAGATGAGCACGATCCTGCACCCGACCGCGGATTACAACTGGACCGATCCGCAGGGAAGACGCGCCGTCTGGAAGCGGGGGATGGGCTACGTGGCGCACAACCCGGTCCTGGGCCTCGGTGTCGGCGCATACCCTGTGGCCGAAGGGACGCTCTCGGCAATCAGTCAGGAGCGGGCTAGTGCGGGGCGGGGCTTCAAGTGGTCGGTGGCGCACAACTCCTTCCTCGAGACAGCGGCGGAGCTCGGGATCCCCGGGCTGATCCTCTTCGTGGGGCTCTTCGTGGCGTCGTTCGTGGCGCTCCGGAGGATACGGCCAGGTGGGATGTACGGTCCGGGAATAACCGGACGCGAGACCGCGCTCTCGCAGATGCTCATAGGCTCGCTGTTGGGCTTCGCGGTATCGGGGATATTCGTTTCCGCGGAGTATTTCTCGTATCTCTACTTCATACTCGGGATCGTGATAGGCCTGACGAAGATGCTGAAGCTGCGCCGCGATGCTTTCTTCGCCCTCGCGCCCTACCGGCCCGCGGTACCCCCCAGGATGCGGGTCGTGCCGGCGGCGCAGCCCGGCTCCGTGTTCTCACCACGCGCGTGAGCAGCGCCACGACTGTCGCCGTGCGCGGGGCGCGCGGCCACGGTGGACCCATCACCTAGACATGCCGGCGCGTCAGCTTCTCAAGACGGCGGTCGAGCAGGGTCTTCTTCGAAGCGGGCTCGCTGGCATCGCGAGCCGGCTCCGCCGGTCCGACACGCTCATCCTCGCCTACCACAACGTGGTCCCGGACGGCGAGCGAGTGGCGGGTGACAGCTCGCTGCATCTACCGCGCGCCGCGTTCGCGGCGCAGCTCGACGCGCTGATGGAGATCGCCGAGGTGATCTCTCTCGATGCCGCGCTCTCCGGCGGAGCTCCCGGCGGGAGGCCCGCGGTGGCGATCACCTTCGACGACGCTTATCGCGGCTGCGTGCTCGCCGGAGTGGCCGAGCTGGTGAAACGCGGGCTTCCCGCCACGATCTTCGTTCCTCCGGCGCTCCTGAACGATGGGGTCTTCTGGTGGGATGCGCTGACTCCGAAAGGGATGCCCGGGCTGGCACCCGCGGTGCGCGATCATGCGCTGCTACGACTGGCCGGGAAGGGGGAGGAGATCCTCGCGGCGTACGGTCGCGACGACACGTCGCACATCCCCTCGTATGCGCGAGGCGCGTCGGAAGCCGAGCTGCGCGCCGCGGCGGAACAGCCGGGCATTACCATCGCCTCGCACACGTGGAGCCACCCCAATCTCGCAGCGCTCTCCGCCGGCGAGCTGGAGGATGAGCTGGCGCGTCCCCTGGCGTGGCTGCGCGATCGGTTCAGCGGGGTCCTCCCGTACATCTCATACCCGTACGGGCACTATTCGCCCGCGGTAGAGCGCGCCGCGGCCGCGGCGGGATACTCCGCGGCGCTTCGCATCGAGGGCGGCTGGCTCAGCGACGGGGCTTCGAACCGCTACGGAATCCCGCGATTGAACGTTCCCTCCGGTCTCTCGAACGCGGGCTTCCGACTGCGCTGCAGCGGCCTCCTGGGGTGATGCGCCCTCGCACGATCCTCGTCACCGACGGAGAGCAGCGCTCGGCGCTCGCGCTGGTGCGCTCGCTGGGGCGCGCCGGAGACACGGTGTACGTGTGCTCCTCGCGCGGCAGATCGCTCGCGGGCGCGTCGCGCTACGCGCGCGGGGAGGCGCGGGTGGGTGACCCGCTACGCGGCGCCGAGCGATTTGCCGAAGACGTGCTGCGGCTGATCGAGCGCTGGAAGATCGACGTCCTCGTACCGGTGAGTGAGGCGGCACTCCTCGCACTCCTCCCGATGCGGGAGCGTATGCCCGATGTGCTGCTTCCCTTCCCGGACGAGGCCACCTTCCGGCGCATATCCGACAAGGCGGAGCTGCTCTCGGTGGCCCCGCGCATCGGCATCGCGATACCGGAGCAGGCGAGGATCGAGAGCGCCGCCGAGGCACGGTCCCTCGATCCCGGGTCGCTCGAGTATCCGGTGGTCCTCAAGCCATCGCGATCGGTGGGTGAGAGCGCGGCCGGGCGTGCTCGTGAAGGAGACTCGACGCATGCGGGTCGAGCGGAAGGAGCGCGGACGAAGCTCACGGTGCGACACGCCGCCGATGCGCACGAGTTGTCGGCCGCGCTCGCCGAGTTCGCGGAATCCGGCGATGCTGCCTTCCCGCTGCTGATCCAGCAGCGGATAGTGGGTCCCGGGATCGGCATATTCCTCCTCCTCTGGGAAGGGCGTGCTGTGGCTACGTTTGCTCACCGGCGGATTCGCGAGAAGCCGCCGTCGGGTGGCGTGAGCGTGTACCGCGAGAGCGTAGTCGCCGATCCGGGGCTGGTAACGCGCTCGCGTGCTCTGCTCGAGCATTTCGACTGGTGCGGGGTCGCCATGGTGGAATACAAGGTGGATGCGCGTACCGGTACTCCATATCTCATGGAGGTCAATGGTCGCTTCTGGGGGTCGCTGCAGTTGGCGGTGGATTCGGGCGTCGATTTCCCGGTTCTCCTCGTGGCAGCGGCTTCCGGCGAAGCGCCCGCTCCGGTGGAGGCGTATACCACCGGAGTGCGCTCCCGCTGGTTCTGGGGCGACGTGGACCACCTGATCGCGCGCATGCGCCGCTCGCGCGCGGCGCTCTCGCTCCCACCCGAAGCGCCGGGGCGCTGGCGCGCGCTGCGCGATTTCCTCACCATCCACTTCGGGCGGGATCGAGAGGAGATACTCCGGCTCGACGATCCGCGGCCATTCCTGCGGGAGAGCGTGCAATGGTTCCACCTCTGATTCCAGCCGAAGGTCCGTTGCGTGTAGCGCTCCTCCTGGAGTCCGACGGACCGGGCGGAGCGGAAACCATGCTGCTGAACCTCGGCGAGGAGCTGCGACGGCGCGGTCACGACGTGCTTCCACTCGGTCCGGCCGGCCGCACCGGCTGGCTGGCGGCGCGGTTCCGCGAGCGCGGCTTCGCGCCGGAGAGTTACGTCATGCGCCGGGTCCTCGACCCCGCAAGCGCGCGTCAGATCGCCGACATTCTACGCTCGCATCGCATCCAGGTGGCCCACAGCCACGAGTTCACCATGGGGGTGTACGGCGCGATCGCCGCCCGCCGTGCGGGAAGCCGGCACATCATCACGATGCACGGCGGGCGCTACTACGCGGAGCGAGGTCGCAGGCGTACCGCGCTGCGATGGGCCGTACGCAGGAGCGGCGCTCTCGTGGCCGTATCGGAAGCGACGGCGCGCGACCTTCGCGCGACGCTGCGTCTCCCTCGCGAAGCGGTGGCCGTAGTGCACAACGGGATTCCCTTCATCGAAGGGAAGCGCGCCGCGCTGCGCAGCGAGCTGGGGATCCCCGATGACGAGCTCCTCCTCGTGGCGGTAGGCAATCTCTATCCGGTGAAGGGACACGCCGTCCTCCTCCGCGCGCTCGGCGCGCTTCGGCATTCCGGTGTCGTCGCGAACGTTCGCTGGCGGCTGGCCATCGCAGGACGTGGCGAGGAGGAGGAGAAGCTCCACGCACTGGCAATCGAGGAGGGGCTCGCGGAGCGAGTCACGCTCCTCGGTTTTCGCTCCGACGTGCCTGACATCCTCGCGGCGGCCGACCTGTTCGTCATGCCATCCTTGTCGGAGGGTCTTCCGCTGGCGCTGGTGGAGGCGATGTCCGCTGCGCTCCCGGTGGTGGTGAGCGATGTCGGTGGCGTTTCCGAGGTGGCCGTGGCGGGGCGGGAAGCGATCCTGGTTCCACCCGGGGATGTCGCGCGCCTGGCAGAGGGGCTCTCCACGCTCCTGAGCGATCCCGCGGCGCGTGCCGCGCTGGGCGCGGCGGCTCGCGCGCGCGCGGTGCGCGACTTCAGCGTGAGTACGATGTGCGAGGCGTACGAGCGTCTTTATCGGGGGGAGGTCGCAGCTCGCTCCTCGGCGCGAGATGCGCCAACGCATCGAGGAGAATTCGCGCCTGGAGGCGCCGGGTGAAACGCTCGTCGCGCGCGATGTGCACGGCTTCCTCGCCGCGCCGGTGCGCCAGGTAGCGCTTGGCGATCACGCGCGCGATTCCTTCGATGTCATCTCGAGGCACAACGTCGGCATCCGTGCCTCGCAGGAGGAGATCCGTGGCGCTTCCGGCGTTCGACAACGCGAGCAGCCATGCATCGAAGCGTACGCACTCGAAGACCTTCCCCGGAATCGCTACACTGTTCCATCCGGGAAAGGTGACGAGCATGGTGGCCTGCGAGAGAAACTCCATTGCGCCGTCGTGCGATCGGGACGGGCCCACCGATACGAACTCCTCCACACCCTCCGCGCGCGCGGTGTCGCGCAGCGACTGCTCGCCGCCATCGTCGAAGTTCCCGATGAAGTCCATCCCGAAGTCGGTGGGCGTGAGGTCGAAGTCGCGAATCACGCACGCTGCCGCACGGAAGAGACTCCGCGGATCGCCGTAGTCGTAGATCGTGCCGGCGTAACCGATCGTGAAGCGGCCACCGCGCCGCTGCGGTGGGAGCGGATCGTCGTCCGAGCCGTTCATCACGGCGATGATCTTCTCTCGCGCGTCGGGATAGGCACGCGCGAGAGCGTCGCGCGCCGGCGCTGTGTTCGCCACTACGAGCGCGGCCTGGCTCACCATCTCGCGCTCGTGGCGCGCGGTGCCGCGCAGCCATTGCGGGCTCGCCCAGCGTTCGGGGACTCGCTCGTTCAGGCTCCATGGGTCGCGCATGTCCATGACGAACGGAAGTCCATGGCGCCTGGAAAGCACTCTCCCCGTCTCGTGGGTCATGTGCGGAGGCCCGGATGTCACAACGGCGAAGTGAGCGCCCGGGTCGAGTATCTCCTCCCCGAGACGCACGGCATCCTTGGCCCACCTGAGATGGCGGGCGAAGTCGAGCCATACCCAGTAGCTGCGCAGCACCTTGCGCGGGGTGAGCGGCCACCAGTGGATGTCGTGGCGCGAGACCGTGTCGGGCTGCTGACGTGCCATGGCAGCGCGCGCCGGCGTGGCGGCCGATGCGACCGTCGCGGCGCCGGCCGGCTCTCCACTTCCATCTGCGGGCGGAAGGGTCGGAGCCGGGCGGATCGTGCGGTACACCCGCCACGCCTGGTGCTCCAGCCACTCGGCCGCCTGGATGGACTGCGGTGGGAGCGCATAGACGCGCGTGTCTTCCGGTAGCAGCTCGAGCCGCGAGGTATCGGCGCCCGTCTCGGCGCAGGTGATCACATCGAGCCCCCATCCGCGCTCCGCCACGAAGTGCGAGAGCTTCTCCCACCTGCGCGCGCCGATGGTGGTATCGGGCGGAAAGTGGTAGCTGATGAGGAGAAGCCTGCGTGCGCTCCGCGATGCTCCGGGATGCTCGAAGAGCGGCCGTGGGGTCATGGACGTCGTTCCGGCAGCTCGAGCCGTCGGGCCAGCGAGCGGGCTATCTCATCGACTATCACATCCCAATCGTGACGCCTGGCCTCTGCCTGGCGCAAGGCGCGCCGCGCTGGCGAGTCGCTTCCCGGTTGGAGCAGATGCTCGATCGTACGCTCCCACTCCTCCACTCCGGTGGCCACCGAAACGAGATTATCGAGTGAGGCGAGCGCCGGGATGGGCATGCTCACTGTCGGGCGTCCGCCAGCGAGATACTCGTACAACTTCAGCGGAAAGATGTACTTGCTGTAGTCGTTCATGCGGTAGGGCATCAAGCAGACATCGAAGTGCTGCGCGTAGCGCGCCAGCTCCGTGGACGGTTTCCCCCCGAGGAAGTGGACGTTGGGAAGCGCGGCCATCCGATCGAGCAGCTCGCCGATCTCCGGATGCGGCCTCTTCTCCCCCACGAAGACGAACGACCATTCTGGATGGCGTGTAGCGAGCGCCAGGAGGAGCTGCCAGTCGAGCTGCTTCTTGAGGTACCCCGAATAGCCGAGTATGGGGCGCGGGATGCCCACCATGTCAGCCGGCATACTCCTGGGGCGCGCGAACTCCTCGTACGTGACGCCGTTGGTCACCTGCAGGGTGTTGGAGTTGATCCTGCCCTTGCGCTCGAACATCGCAGGGGAGACGGTTATCACCTGATCCACCGCACGGATGAGCCGTTCCTCCCCGGGGTCGAGCGGCGTCTCTACTTCCGCATTCGAGTACTCGTCGTAGATGTGGTAGCAGCTCACGTCATGCGGCGCGAACCGCACCGCCTCGACGAGATCGATGTGCCACAGGTATAGGACGATGCGATGACACCCGCGCCGCCGGAGGGCGGATACCGCGGCACGATAGCGCCGGCGTGCGAGAGACTCCCCGAGCCAGCGCGGCTTGTAGATGATCGGGAGCCACGCCGGCGGGTCGTACACGGTGAACGACCCGGGCAATCCCTCGATGTGCGTTTCCCGCTCACGCAAGCGACCGCCGTGCAGTGCCGTGCGCCACTCCACCGCCGGATTCATCCAGAGCACCTGGTAGTAGCGCGCCAGGCGGGTGAGAATCTGTTGCCGTGAGAGCCACTGGGACGAATAGCGATCCTTGGCGACCGATAGAATCCCCACTTCCGGATGGGCCGGAATGCACGCCGACGCGGCCGCTTTCACATCGGTGCTGGTGGTACTCGAGGCGCCCCCTGGATGGTCCAGAGTCGCCGACACTGGGTCCTCGGAGGTTTCTATCATGGTGAAATCCGGGTCCGGCTTCGGGCAAGCCGCGAACATAATCGCCCGCGACGCTCGTGGCCATATTGCAGGTTGGTTGCCATCGCTCCCTCTGCAGCGCATGGGAGAGGCAGTGGAGCGTCAGTGTGGGATCAACGCCGCGCGGAGCGCAGGGGAGCGATGGCCGCGAGGATACGCTTCCGGTGGAGTGTGAGCATCGTCGCGGCGTAGACCACGGCCCCAACGACGACCTCGCTCACGAGCCTCGCACGAACATCGAGCCCGTCGGGGAGCCAGTACCTCGTCGCGATTACCGCCGCGGCCATGACCACGGTTCCGCTCGTGGCCGGCCAGATCGCACGCAGGTACGTCCGCGGCGAAAGGTCGAGGATCCGGAAGACCAGCCGGTAGATCGGTGAAACCACCAGGGGATATGCCACTATCCAGACGAAGGCCACCCCTGATACGCCCCAGCGCGTGCCGACGAGGAAGAGAGCCGGGAGGACGACCGCGGCAAGGACGGTGTACCACATGCTCTGCCGGGAGTGCCCCGTGTAGATGAGGACCTGAGGTGTCACCGTATCTATGGAGCGGAGCCCTGCGTAGAACGAGAGGAGCTGCAGCGGCAGAATGGCCGCGGTCCATTTGTCACCGAGGAGAACGGGCACGAGGAGAGGCGCAGTGAGCGATATCCCAACCGCCCCCGGGAAGGTGATGAACGCCAGTCCTTCGATCACACCCAGGTAGTAGCGCCGGAGCGCCGGCCGGTCGGCCTGCACGGTGGAGAAGACGCCAGGCGTCACCTGCCCCACGAGCGCGCTCACTCGCTCCACCGGAAGCGTCGCAATCTCCCAGCCGATGGTGTACGCGCCCAGCGCAACCTTGCCGAGCACCCGCCCCACGATGGCGAAGTCGGCGTTCTGGTACGTGTACCACGAGACTCTACCCACCACGACGTGCCACCCCACGAGTACCGACTCGGAGATCGAACGGAGCTGTCGCGGGACGGCGACTCGATGCGGCCGTGCGAAGTTGGCCAGCACGGCGCCGGAAATACGCGCAACGAGGCTCCCGAATACGAGCGCCATCCAGCGGTATCCGAGAAAAGCGAGGACTATGGTACAGGTGAGTTGTACGATGTTGGTTGCGCCGTCTATCCAGGCGAGCCGTCGGAAATCGAGGTCGCGCGCCAGCAGCGAGCGCGGGAGAACGCTGGCCGAGCTGAAGATGAAATTCAGGCTGAGCACGGTGATGATCGTGCGTACCGCCGGCTCGCCGTAGAAGCTCGCGATGGGAATGGCGGCGCCAACCGAGATGAGGCAGAAGGCCGCTCCGAGGGCGATCCCGAAGCCGCCGATCTGCGCGATCTGCGAGTCGCTCAGGTCGCGGCCGCGCAGGATCGCCGCCGTGAGCCCGAACTCGTTCACGAGCGCGACCAGACCGAGGTATACCGCGGCCATCCCCATCAGTCCGTAGTCCGATGGCGAGAGCAGCCGCGCTATGATTACCGTGGCTGCCCAGCTGACGATCTGGATCACCCACTTCATTCCGCCGGTCCATGCGATGCCGACCAGTAGCGAGCGGTCGAGCGAGCGCGCGGGGGGCTGGCTCGGCGTGCTGGCGGGTGTGGGAGATGGTTGGGCGGCGACCGTGCTAATTGGCGGGCTTCCTGTCCGGGGTACGGCAGCGACGCGTATCTTGATGGCGAGGAGCGTCGTCTGCCCGTTCAGAGAGACGAACGGGAGCGGAGCGGCGGCACGCCTACCCTTGGCACCCCATGGTGCCGATGACGGCGCCGAGGCATGAGGCGTGCCTCTCCGGCCGGGGACGACACAGGCTCAGCCGGCAATTCCCCGGCCAGTCCCGTACGCCAACCAACTCCCGCTTGAATAGTCTATATACGCCGCTGACAATTCTGCACGTCACAGCCCCGGCTCCCGTGGGCGGGCTGGAGAGCGTGGTCACGATGCTCGCGCGCGGGCACACCGCCATGGGGCATCGCGTGTGCGTGGCCGCGCTCGTGGACCCCGCCGTCGGCGCCTATCCATTCCTCGACGAGCTCGAGGCAGAGGGCGTGGAGACCGAGCGCATCACTATCCCTGCGCGCGCCTATGGAAAGGAGCGCGCCGCCGTGCGCGCCCTGTGCGACGAGCTCACCCCCGACGTCGTGCACACGCACGGCTACCGCTCGGACGTGGTGGATGGGGCGGTCGCACGCGCGGCGCGCATTCCGGTGGTGTCCACGGTGCACGGCTTCACGGGCGGAGGGCTGCGCAACAGAATCTACGAATGGATCCAGGAGCGTGCCTTCCGCGACTTCGATGCGGTGGTGGCCGTGTCGGAACCTATCGTAGAGCGCCTGGCGCGGCGCGGGGTCGCGCGGTCGCGGATTCACCTCATCCCCAACGCCTTCGATGGAGCGGCGTCCGTGGTCGGGCGGGAGGCCGCGCGCGAACGACTCGGCCTCCCGAAGGATGAATTCACAGTGGGGTGGGTGGGGCGCCTCAGCGCAGAGAAGGGTCCCGACGTCTTCATCGACGCGATCCAGCACCTTGCTCGGCCGCTCCCCGCAGCGGCGGTGGTGGGCGGTGGCCCCGATGAGCAGCCGCTGCGCGAGCGCGCCGAGCGCCTGGGCGTGGCGGAGCGTCTGCGCTGGCTCGGCGTGGTGCCGGGCGCCGGCGCGCTCGTCGGCGCCTTCGATGTCTTCGTGCTCAGCTCCCGGACGGAGGGGATCCCGATAGTGCTACTCGAGGCAGCGGCCGCCGAGGTGCCCATAGTGGCCACGCGTGTGGGCGGCGTCCCGTCCATGTTTCCGGACGGCGAGGTGGCGCTCGTATCGCCGGACGATCCACACGCCCTGGCCGCCGCGATCGATGCGGTGCGCTCCGATCCGGCCGCGGCTCGCTCTCGCGCGGTGGCCGCTCGCCGCCGGCTCGAGCGCGACTTCGCGGCGCGCCCCTGGCTGGAGCGCCACGAAGCTCTCTACCGCTCGCTCTCCGAGGGGGAGGGGGGACGCGGCAAAGGGAAGGGGAGTGGAAGCGCCGACGCGATGCAGATGGGAAGCAGCGCGAACGGGAGCACCGGCGAGCTGCGCTCCGGAGGGACGGAGGCGCGCGGATGGTGATACTCGCCGTGATACTGATCGCGCTCCCCTTCGCGATGTTTCTGTACGCGTACTTCGGCTATCCCTTTCTCCTCTGGCTCGCGACGAAGGTGGTCGACACCACGTCCGCGAAGGGCACGGAGGGTGCGAGCGCCGCTGCGAGCGCCGCTGCGAGCGCTGCACGGGGGGGAGCCGGCTCCGATGCGGACATGGACTGGCCATACATCACTATCACGGTCCCCGCGTACAACGAGGAGCGGCGAATCCGCTCGACCATCGAGAGTCTGCTCGCGATCGACTATCCCGCCGACCGGCGGCAGATCCTGATTGCCTCCGATGCATCGAGCGACGGAACCGACGCGATAGTGCGCGAGTTCGCGTCGCATGGCGTGGAGCTGCTGCGCGTCGAGCCGCGAGGCGGGAAGACGAACGCCGAGAACCGCGCCGGTCCCGTGATCCGCGGCGAGATAGTCGTGAACACCGATGCCTCCATCCGCATCCTCCCGCACTCTGTGAAGGCGCTGGTGCGCGCCCTCCGCGACCCCGCCGTGGGCGTCGCTTCCGGACGCGACATCAGCGTGGGTGACGAGGAGCGTGAGGGAAACCGCGGCGAGTCGGGTTACGTGGGTTACGAGATGTGGGTGCGCGACCTGGAGACACGGCTGGGGTCCATCGTGGGCGCGAGCGGATGTTGCTACGCCGCGCGTGCGGAGATCCAGCGGGTGACGCTCCCCGGCGATCTCGCGCGCGACTTCGCGAGCGCGCTGATAGCCCGGCGGATGCGGCTTCGAGCGGTCTCCGTGTCAGAGGCCACCTGCACGGTGCCGCGAACCACATCGCTGAGAGCCGAGATGCGCCGGAAGGTACGCACCATGGCGCAAGGGCTCGAGACGCTCTGGCACTTTCGCTCGCTGATGAATCCATTTCGCGAGGGTACCTTCGCGCTGATGTTGATCAGCCACAAGCTCTGTCGCTGGCTCGTCTACCTTACTATCCCACTGGCGCTCGTAGGCCTCATCCTGCTCGGCGTCCACCTTCCCGCCGCCTTCGTCCTCCTCGCGCTCGTGCTACTCGGATGGGTGGTGGGCGCCCTCGTCCTGAGATGGCCCGAGGCGCGCCGCATCCCTCTCCCCCTCGCGCTCGCCGGCTTCGCCGTCGCCTCCAACACCGCCGGCATGCTGGCCTGGCTCAAGGTCTTCCGCCGCCAGCGCATGCCGACCTGGGAGCCGACGAGGAG
>JBIQMO010000010.1:0-55398 GCA_044463245.1 Gemmatimonas aurantiaca | reverse complement strand
CGCGGGGATGACGGTCGTATGGATCCCCGCTTTCGCGGGGATGACGGTCGTATGGGTCCCCGCTTTCGTGGGGATGACTTTGTCCTACGAGCGGTTCACTGCTCTCCGCTTCTTTCTCTCTGCCCGCTGCTTCCTCATCTCTCTTCCTCCATCGCTCCCGATACCAGGTCGTCGATTCCTCCGTCTCCGGGCTGGTCCTGCAGGTTCGCCGGGAGGGGGTGGGTGGAGGACATACGTGCGAGGATGGGGGGCGGGAGGAAGGTGGAGACCATCACCATGAGGGCGATCGCGCTGAACAGGCCCACATCGAGCGCGCCGGTCGAGAGACCCATCTGTGCGAAGATGAGACCGACTTCGCCGCGCGGGATCATCGAGACACCAATCATCGCCTTGTTCCCCTTGAACCACCAGGGCGCGTAGCCGGCCACGAACTTACCGACCAATGCGACGATGACCAGCGCGCCGCCGACGATCGCCACCTGCTTGTCCATCAGGGTGCGGAGATCGACTGCCGCACCTACCGCGGCGAAGAATATCGGGACGAAGAAGTGGCCTAGTGTGGTGACCTTCTTCTCGATCTCGTGCCGTTGTGGAGTTCTGTGGAGCACCAGGCCGGCGGCGAACGCGCCGATGATGGGAGCCGACTTCGCTCCGGCGGCGAGCCACGCAAGGAGGAAGGCAAATCCCAGTGCGAGTAGACCGAGGGTGCCCGATGTCTCCAGTCGCGCTATCACCCTGAAGAGCGGCGGAGCCAGGAGGCCACCCAGCAGCAGTGCCGCGACGATGAAGCCGACGGACGCCCCGATATTCAGCGCGATCCCGCCGAGCGAAATGCTGGCGCCGGCCGCGACACCGCTCACAACAGCGAGGATGATGAGACCTACTACATCGTCCAGCACCGCCGCGCCGAGCACCACCTGCCCTTCCGGCGTCTCCAGCTGTCCAAGATCCGACAATACGCGCGCCGAGATGCCGATCGACGTCGCGGTGAGCGCAGCGCCGCACACCACTGCCGGTACGACAGGGAGCCCGATGAGATGGGCGGCCCAGTAGCCCAGCGCGAACGGGACGAACACGCCAACCAGCCCTACCACCAGCGCGGAGCTGCCTACTTCGAGGAGCGACTCCAGATCCGTATGCAGCCCGATCTCGAAGAGGAGCACTATCACTCCGATCTCCGACAACGCCGCGATTACGGGCTCGTTCGGATCGAGGATCCCGAGTGCCGATACTCCCAGCACCACCCCCGCCAGCAGTTCGCCGAGCACCGCCGGCTGCCCGATCCGCTGCGCTCCTTCGCCGAGCAGCTTCGTCGCCACGATGATGGCGACGAGAACCGAGAGAAGGTGGGGGAAGTCGTGCATGGCGTGGAGGACCGACGGGGTCAGGTCTTTAATTTCGAGTCGTATGGCCACTGGCCATACGACTCGAAATTAAAGACCTGACCCCGTAGGCCGCCTCCCATCACGCGCCCTCTCCCTCGAGGTACGTATACCCTTCCAGCCCCGCCACGTAATCGGCGATGAAGGCGTTGGCTTCCTGGCGCGTGAGGTTGCGAGCGGCACCGACCTTCCGTCGGAAGGTGGCGAGGAGATCCGAGGCGCGGAACTGCACGTATGCGAGCACTTCGGTGACGGTGTCGCCGTGCACGAGGTCCGTGACCGCGTAGCCACCCTGCTCGAGGCGGATGTGCACCGCGTTGGTGTCGCCGAAGAGGTTGTGCAGGTCGCCGAGGATCTCCTGGTAGGCGCCGGTGAGGAAGATGCCGAGGATGTACCGCTCGCCCTCGCGCAGCGGATGCAGCTCGAGGCTCGGGCGACCCGTCCTTCCTCCCGCGAAGCGGTCGATCTTCCCGTCGGAGTCACAGGTGACATCCTGCAGTGTCCCGCGGCGCTCCGGCTCCTCTTCGAGTCGATGGATCGGCATGATCGGGAAGATCTGATCTATGGCCCAGCTGTCGGGGAGCGACTGGAAGACGCTGAAGTTGCAGAAATACCTGTCGACCAGCTGCGCCTCGAGGTCCTCGATGATGTCGGCGTACTCCTCGCGGTCGCGCTGCGCGATGCGCGCCACCTCGTTGAGCGTGGCGTTGTAGAGCTGCTCACCCATCGCGCGGCCGCGCAGCGAGAGCACCCCGCTGTTGAAGAGCGCGTGCATCCGCTCCTTGTGGAAGGTCGCGTCGTGATAGACCTCGCGCACCGACCGGCTGGACACGGTCCGGTAGCCCGCCTCGAGGTCGTGCAGGATCGCGTGATCCTCTTCGTTCAGGACGGGGAGATGCATCTCCTGCTGCGATTCGACGTCGATGACGTCGATCAGCAGCAGCGCGTGGTGCGCGGTGAGCGCGCGCCCCGACTCGGAGATGATGTGCGGCATGGGGAGCTCCAACTCGCGGCACGCCTCGCCGAGGGTGTACACGATGTCGTTCGCGTACTCCTGCACCGAGTAGTTGACGCTCGCCGGACTCGTGGAGCCGGATCCGTCGTAATCCACCCCGAGCCCGCCCCCCACATCCACGTGCGTCACGTTCACACCGGCCGCATGCAGCTCGGCGTAGAAGCGCGCCACCTCCTGCAGTCCGCCCTTGATGTAGCGGATATCGGTGATCTGCGAGCCGAGGTGGAAGTGGATCAGCTTCAGCACATCGAGCCGCCCCGCCTCACGAAGCTTGTCGATCACCATGACCAGCTCGCTCGCGCTGAGCCCGAACTTCGACTTCTCGCCGCCACTCTCGGCCCATCGTCCGAAGCCGCCGGAGAAGAGCTTGATCCGTACCCCGGCCGTCGGGACGACTCCCATCTCATCGGCCACTCGGAGGAGCACGTCCAGCTCGCTGACCTGCTCGATGACGATGAATACCTGGTGCCCGAGCTTCTGCCCCATGAGGGCGAGGCGCATGAATTCCTCGTCCTTGTAGCCGTTGCAGACGATCATGTGCTCGGTGCTCTCGCTCAGAGCTAGGACGGCCTGGAGCTCCGGCTTGCTCCCGCACTCCAGCCCCACGCCGCACGACGCGCCGAACTGGACGATCTCCTCGACGACGTGACGCTGCTGGTTGACCTTGATGGGATAGACCAGCGTGTACCCGCCGTCGTACTCGAACTCCTTGAGCGCGTTCCGGAAGCGCTGGCTGATGGTCTCGATCCGCGAGCGCAGGATGTCGGAAAAGCGAAGGAGCATCGGGAGCTTCACTCCCTGTTCGTCGAGGTCCATCGCCAGCTCGAAGAGATCGAGCTCCCGGTCGGGATGCGACTTGTCCGGACGCACGACGACGTGCCCCTGCTCGTTCACATCGAAGAAGCCGATTCCCCAGCTCTCGATGTTGTAGAGGACGCGCGAGTCCTCCGTGCTCCACGCAGGTGCGCTCTGGTCCTGCGTCTGATCAGCGACTCTGGTAGCCATGGTCGCGAATTCTAGAAGGATGCGAGAGGCAGCTGTAGTGGCGCGCACCGCGCGGTGCGCCGGGCGGTGCGCCGCGCGTCCATCATGGGTACAGCCTCGTCACTCGCCAGCTCTCCCCCCCTCGCTCGTAGATCAGGCGCTCGTGCAGGCGGAAGGCGCGGTTGCGCCAGAACTCGATTCTCCTCGGCACGACGCGAAAGCCGGACCAGTGCGGCGGTCTGGGAACGGCACCTCCCGCGAAGCGCTCCTCCATCTCGTGCACGCGCTCCTCCAGCTCGGCGTCGCTCGACAGCGGCCTGCTCTGCCGCGACGCCCATGCACCTATCTGGCTCAGGCGCGCCCGAGTGGCGAAGTACGCATCCGCTTCCTCGGGAGAGACGGGCTCCGCATCCCCTTCGATGCGCACCTGCCGCTCGAGCGGCTGCCAGTGAAAGCAGAGCGCCGTCTGGGGATGCGCCAGCAGCTCGCGCCCCTTGCGGCTCTCGTAGTTGGTGTAGAAGACGAAGCCGCGCTCGTCCACGCCCTTGAGAAGCACCACGCGCAGCGATGGTCGTCCATCTCCTCCCACCGTGGCGAGCGTCATCGCGGTGGGTTCGGGGAGCACGGTTCTGTCGAGGGCCTCGGCCTCGGCGAGAAGTGTGCGGAAGCGCTCGATCGGATCTTCCGCTCCCTCCTCGCCCCACCGCTCAGCGGTTGTCGCCATCGAGTATTCCCCCGAGCATACCCAGCACGCTTCCCTCGCCCTGTCGCGAGCCGCCGGCGCGAGGGGCGGCTGCAATGATCCGATCTGCGAGACGCGAGAAGGGGAGCGTCTGCAGCACCACGCGCCCGGGACCGGTGAGGCGCGCGAAGAACAACCCCTCGCCACCGAAGAGCGCGGTCTTGATGCCGGGCACGATCTGGATGTCGTAGTCCACCGACTGCTGCATCGCGACGAGGCAGCCCGTGTCCACGCGCAGCTGCTCGCCGGCGGCGAGCTCGATGGTATGCAGCGTCCCCGATGCGTGGATGAACGCGAGACCGTCGCCCACGAGACGCTGCAGGATGAAGCCCTCGCCGCCGAAGAAGCCCGCACCGATGCGGCGCGAGAAGGCAATGCTAACGTCTATGCCGCGCGCGGCGCAGAGGAAGGAATCCTTCTGACAGATGACCGTGCCGCCCCAGTCGTCGAGATCCGTCGCCAGAACCTTCCCTGGGAAGGGCGCGGCGAAGGCCACATCGCGGCGGCCGCGACCCTCGTTGGCGAAGAGGGTGACGAAGAACGAATCCCCGGCGAGGATGCGCTTCCCGCCCGCGAGGAGCTTACCGAAGAGGCTTCCACCCCGCCCCGTCATGTCGAGCGTGGTAGCCATGCCGATATCATCCTGCATGTACATCATCGCTCCGGCTTCCGCTACGACGGCCTCACCGGGATCGAGGGTTATGATGACTGCCTGAAGGTCATCGCCGATGATCCTGTAGTCGATCTGATCCGCCATTTATTCTCCGGGCATCGGGTGGTCGCGCATGGGGGTAGGAATCGAACCCGTGCGGGGAAGATAATAGGCGCCGCCTACGGCTCGATCCCCCGGCGCTCGAGCTCCTTCTTCGCCTCCTCGTAGCCGTGGCGTGCCGCCTGGCGGAACCAGCGGACTGCCTCCTCCTCGTTGCGTCGCACGCCGCGACCGTTGGCGTACATGAAGCCGACATTGTACTCGGCCTGCGCGTTGCCATTGGTGGCGGCCTGCCGGAACCACTTGAGCGCCTCCACATCGTCGCGCGGCACACCCTTCCCGTTTCCGTACAGGAAGCCGATGTAGTTCTGCGCCCACGCGTCGCCCTGGCCGGCCGCCTTGCGATACCAGGTGAGCGCCTCACCCACGTCGGCCTGCACGCCCTTCCCCGCCTCGTAGGCCTTCCCCACCTTGACCTGCGCTTCGCGGTCGCCGAGAAGCGCGGCCTTGCGATACCAGGCGACCGCCTGGGCACCGTCCTGCGCGACACCGCGCCCGGTCTCGTACATCGCACCGAGCTGGTAGGCGGCGTCGCGACTCCCCGACTCGGCGGCGGTACGCATCCACTGTGCGGCGAGGGCGGGATCGCGCCCGACGCCGACGCCTCGATCGTACATCACGGCGAGATTGCGCTGCGCCGAGACTGTCCCGGCACGCGCCTCCTTCGCGCAGAGCGCGGCCGCGCGCGTCCACTCCTTGGCGTCGTACGCATCCTCGCAGCTCTGCTCCGGTGGCGCTGCGGCGGCAACGGTGGGAGTGTCGGCCTTGCTGGACGCGCTCTTCTTCGTCGAGGAGGCGGCTCTCGTGGCGGTAGCGCGCGTGGCCGGCTGCTTCTCCGACTTATCGTTCCCTGCCACAGCCGCGGTGAGCGAGGGCATCCACACCAATGTCTGCCCCGCCTCGAGTGTGAGACGTTCCGACACCGGAGTGTAACCCGGCGCGCTCGCCGCAAGCACATACTCACCCGGAACGAGAGCCACGGACTCCTGTCTCAGCGGCAGTCCGTCTATAGTCACCTGCGATCCCGTGGGGAGGTCGCCGCCGATGCGGAGGAAGCCGGAGTCGGTGCGCACTGGGGCTGCTGTCTGCGCCGGCGGCCGCGCGGGAGCTTCGGCTACCCCCATCCCTCCCGACCCGACGTAGGCTTCGGTGCCATCTGGTTGCGATGCTCGAGCCTTCACGAAGGATGCGAGTCCGATTATCGCCACGATCCCCACCAGGGCCGGCGCGATCCACCAGCGCGGTACACGCTTCGCCGGTCGCGGGGGTAGTCGATCGTCCGGCGACGCGAGGTCGTCGGAGGGGAGAAGCACCTCCTGCGGGGCGGCACGATGCGCGGTCGGTTGCGCCCGGGGGAGCGGGACGACAGGCTCGGTCTCCGGCAGCGGGTCGACCCGGCTCTCAGGAGCAGGAGGCGCTGCGGTGAGAGGGCGAAGCGTGTGCAGGATCCGTGGCGCGCCCGGCAGCGCTCCAATCGCCACGCCAGCGGCCGGTGGTGCGAGCGCTACCACGCTCCCCGTGGCGAGCTCGCGAGCGAAGACCACGTCGCCCGTCCCCTGCGCTCCCGCGCGAGGGATACTTCCCAGAATCTCGAAACCATCCGGGTCGGCGTAGCTTCCATCCGCGCGTAACCCGGCCACCGCCCGAAGCCGGAAGGAGTCACCCGGCGCCAGGTCGGCTCCGCAGGTGGCGCAGTAGCGCCCCCATCCCACCGCAGGCGCACCGCATTCCGGGCAGGGAGAGCTGCCGCCCGGCATGGTGGCGCTGATCTCGGACAGCACGCTGAGCACCGCACCATCGCCGCTCTGGGCGGGATCGAGACGCAGCACCACGAGGCGAGCCGAGTCGAGCCCCCGCGCGAGGTACATGATCGTACCCGCTACTCCGCGACCCATCTCACCCAGAATCTCGTACTGGCCGGCGACGGCGCTCAGAACTGCTCGAAGCGTGGCATCGCCGGCACCATCGCTTCCGGACACCCCCGACATCACCCGGGTGCTACCGGTATCTCGCAGCATATGCGTCTCCAGCGGATGATACGGACTATAGTCCCTACACTATCCCCGGAGCGCAGTGATGGAAAGTGCGCGGTGCGCGTCCACGCTGGACCGGCGCTAGGGCTTCTTGAAGTCGGGCGGCTTGACGGTGATCGTCTTGCGGCCCAGCGAGTCGGCCTTCGCCCGCGCGTTCGCACCGATGGCGGCCGTGATGCGGTCGACGTTGGCCGACGGCATGGCGGGTGCGCTCGGCTCGAGCGGGCTGGCGGTGTCCGCCGGTAGCGGAGGCGCGGACGAGAGGGGAGCCGACCCCGCAGCAGCAGCCTGGACGTCGTTCGCCGGCGTGCTCTCGTCCCGTAGCCGATCGACGTTCACCGGCGGCTCATCCAGATACGCGCCTTCCGGCGGCTTCTGACGGGTGGGGGGCTCGACGCCATACGATGGATCGGCGCTTAGAGGGGACGCGGGGTCGTTCCCGAGAGACTCCCCTGCAGCTCCACCATCGAGCGCCGACGAGTCGAGCGCGGCGCCGGCGGAGGATGTGACTCGCGAACCGGAGAAGTAGAACCACGCGCCACCCGCACATCCGATCACCACCAGCGCGGCGAGCACGGTCTTCACGGGCGAGCGTCGGCGGGGCACGACTTCGCGTGACTCGTGCTGTCCGCGCTCTCGCTCCCGACGCGCTTCTCGATACGAATCACGACGCGAATCGCGTCGTGATTCGGCTTCCGGGCCGCGGCGCACTGGTGTCGGCTGAACCATCGCCGTGCGCACCTTTCCGGTGACCGGCTCGCTACGCGGCTTGGAGATCGGCCGCTCCGGCGGCCTGTTCGCCGGAGGAGCGTACGGCGCAGCGAAGCGCGGCGTGTTGCGCTGTGGCGGTGGAGGAGTGGTGGGTCGCGCGAGCGCCGGAGCGGGGTTCGTCGCGGCTGCGTTCCCTGACGGAGGGGGCGTCTGGCTCGTCGTGGGGAACGGACGAGACACGGGCCGCCGGAGCGCCGGCGAAGTGGGTGGCTCGATCCAGGGCAGCGACGCGCTACGTGTGGTACGCTGCGGCCCGGGTGGCACGGGCGGTTCCGGCTGTGCGGGTGGTGAAGGTGGAGCGGGAACCGCGTTCGGAGTGGGCGGCGACTGAACTCGTGGTGGAGCCTTCCCGCCGGCGTCGCTGGGGTTCACGCCGGATTCGGTGGCGCCGCGAATCTGCTCGATCCGTTTGCGCAACCGCTGCTCCTCTTCCATGAGCCCACGCGCTGCGAGTACGTCGGCCAGCGTGTCGAGGCTCATCGCCACCGCCGGATCGTTGGGCTTGTGGATCCCTTCCCGTATCAGGAGCGCCCGGCGCGCGAGCTGCTCGGCATCCTCGTACTGGTGCTCGGCCAGGCGCACCTTGGCGAGACTGGTCAGGATCACCGCCACTTCGGGATGGTGTGCGCCCAGCGCTTCCTGCTTGATGGCCAGGAGACGCATCAGGAGCGGCGCGGCCGCGAGGTGGTCGTTACGATGGAAATAGAGCCGGGCGAGACTATTGAGCGTGGCGGCGACGTCGGGGTGTTTGTCACCGAGACGACGCTCCCGGATCGCCAGAGCGCGCTTGAAGAGCGCCTCGGCCTGCTGGAAGTCGCGCTGCAGATACTTGATCTGCGCCAGCCCGGCAAGGCTCGCGGCGAGGCGTGGGTCCTCCTCGCCGAGTGCGCTCCCCTCGCGGATGGCGGCGATGAACTCCTGCTCGGCGGTGGCGTGGTCGCCCTGTCGAAAGGCCCGCCGGCCAGCTTCGTTGTGGCTCTCCCAGCGCGACTCAGCAGAATCGGTCATGCACGCGTCCTCCCAACGAATGGACGCGGGGGAGTGCGCTTTGTAACCGGGTCCGCGGCGGGGTCAGCGGGTGAGCGGCGCCGAGCCGATGGCGGGAGGGGTCGGTGCGCCGAAGGATGGACGAAAGGTCGTTAAGATAAGTGACTACAGATGTGCGTATTACTGCATATCTGATAAAGCACCTTAACACATTCGTTCGGGACCTTGTAACGATATTTGTACGCCGATCCGTCGAGACACCCGCCGTAGTTCGCCGCCACGAGCACTCGGCATGGGACCGGAATACCCTGCCCTCCCTCAGGCAGTGTTCGCCGTGCCGGCGTGACGAAAGAGGATCCGCGCGTAGACGAGGTGTGCGAGTATGATCGCGAGAAGAAGCATCCCCACCGACACCCACGACACGATCGCCTCGGTCGTATCGATCCCGTTCCCCTTGGGTAAGCTCAGCCACACGAAAAAGACGAAGAACGCTACCAGCGCAAGACACACCAGGATCGCGCCGGCGGCCGCCGACCTCTCCAGTTTTGCTCTGTCCAATTTGGGCATCACCATCTCCCGAGGGTTGTGAGTTCCAGAAGGATCCTGACTGCACGAGCTGTGCGACTAAAAAGTGGCGCCGGGATCAGGGGCGGTAGGTCAGGGCGATGTACCCTCGCGTCTCGTGCTTCACGGGCTCGCTCAGGGAGTAACCGACACCGCAAATGAAGGATGTGTTGGGGAATCCCACCGACCAGAGCCCCTCGAAGTCGTACGACCACTCGAGTCCCACCACGTGGTGCCAGTCGCGAAGCTCATCGCCGGCACTCCCGCTCCAGAAATACGGCCTGATCCCCTCCCCCGAAAGCCCTATCCTGTACGAAGCCGCGCGAGCTCCCAAGGCAACGCCCACCGGGAGGGCGGGCATGACCACTCGTTGCGCGAGAAGGGCTGGGTCGAAGAGAGGCGGCGCGCTGCCGCCGAGCGCGAAGAGCTCGGGCACGGGCGCGTCGCCGCTGACGGCACCGAACATCCCGTCGGCCCTGATTCCCAGCTTCCCGTAGTTCACGACCAATCCGCCGCTGGCCACGCCGCGCGTCCACGAGGCGCCCGCCGTACTCCCCGCCTCGCCTAGGAAGCCGAGCGAGGGCACGATGCTCCACTCACCGGGCGTGAAGATGACCGCTCCGCTGTAGCCCGCGAAGCCGAGTGACCGCGAAGCCCAGTCGCTCCCGCCACTGGTCATCCTCCCCGCAGATCCACCGAGTCGAAAGCGGTGCACGTTGGTGAGGTTGTCGCGCCCGAGCTCCACGCGCGCCAGGCCGCCCCAGTAGTCGATGTCGAGCGCTTCGGGCGCCGCGAGGCCGCCGTGCTGCCGTGATGCGTGATCTTCGCTGTAGAAGACCGAGGCGCCGATGAGGGGACGAGTCCCGCGCCACGCCGCGCCGAGCGAGCCGCCGCGCCAGGTACCGCGATCCCCATAGCGCCCCTCTGCCACCCAGGTGAGCCGGCCCACTGGATCGGTTCCCGCGACCGCCAGCCCAAGCGTCTTGCCCTCGGCCGTCCATGCGAATGTCGGAAGGAAGCGTTGGACGCGTGGGCCGATGCCGTACGAGCGTGGCTCGCGAGGCGGCGCGGCACCGAAGGTATCGGCGCTCACCGGTGGAATCCGCGTCGCCGGCTCGAGTGCCGGCGCGGCCGAAAGAAGCCCGTGCAGCTCGGGGCGCTGGACGCCCAGCGGCACCGCATTGAGATCGAGACCGCTCGAGTGCAGCCGGAGGAAATACACCGACCCGTGTACTCGATCCACCTCGGGGGCGAGCGCGGCTCCGGTCGCGAGCGTGAGCGTGCGCGTGCTGCCGCTGGCGATGCTCACCACCTCTACGTTGGGTATACCGGTGGCATCCGAGGTGACGGCGAGCGCGCTGTCGCCCGCCAGGAAGGACGGATCGTAGCGATTGGCGCCGTCGTCGGGATCGACGAACCGGGGCGGCTTAGTACCATCGGTGTCGGCGCCGAGAAGCGCGACTCGCCACCTGCCCGACTGCTGCACGGCCACCGCTACCGCGCGTCCGTCGCTCGAGTAGCGCGGGCGATCGTATACGAGCCCAGGCGAGCCGTGCGCGAGTACCGTGCTCGCACCTGTTCCGAGGTCCACGCGTACTACGTCGCAGATACCCTCCACGCACCGATCACCCACCGCATAGCGGCCATCCGGCGAGGGATCGGCGTGGCGCAGCGCAGCGCCTTGAGTCACGCGGCGGAGCTGGCCCGTGCGAAAGTTCCAGATGAAGAGATCGGGACGTGTAGCACCATCGCCGCGTCCGATGGCGCGGACGAGCAGAATCTCATCGCCTGCGGGAAGAAAGCGCGGCTCGTCGAACGGCACACCGCCGCTCGGGTAGAGCACGGCGACTGCCTCCTTCGGAGGCGGGCGCCATTGCACTGCTGGGACATCTTCCGGATCGAGCCGAAGCAGGTGCTCTCTCGCGCGGATGGCGGCGGAGTCCACGGGTTCTTCGGCGGTCTTCCACACGACGACGCGCGACGGTCTTTCCCTGGCGCGCACGACCAGCGCTATCAGCTTGCCATCGGGTGAGAGCGCCGGGGCGCCGGTGTTCCAGCTCAGCGCCTGTACCGTGCGTCCGACTCCGGAGTCCGGAGCGGCGGCGAGAGCGCTGTCTATCGTCGCCTCCGCGCGGAGCGCCTTCCCCGTCAGCTCGGCGCTGAAGCGGCCGTACAGATCCGCCGGATATCCGGCAAACACTCCCGCAAAGGCCTCGCCGAAAGTGCGGTCCCGCCGCGCGCTCATGCGTCGCCAGAGATGCACGAGACTCGAATCTCCGCTCCGCGCTTCGAGCCAGTCGAGGTAGGCGGACCCGACGAGGTAGGCCATCGACCCACCGTAGAAGCGGCGGTCGGTGCTGAGCTGGCCGTACGTGGGGAGCTTCCCCTCGAGCGCCCACTGTCTGAGGATCGCCGCGCGCCATGCCCCGTGCGGCCTCCCCGAGCCGGTGAGCCGCCCCTCCACCCAGGTCGCGTACCCCTCGGTCACCCAGCGCGGCGATTTCAACGTCAGCGGTCCGAAACGGACGGGTGACAGCTGCGTGAGGAGCCGCCTGAACGGGCTGCGCGTCGGGCGCGTGAGGTGCGCGATGTGCGCGTATTCGTGCACCGAGAGCATCTCGGCCCAGCCGCGACTGTCGGCGATCCCCGAGCGTGGGCCGGGCGGAGTGGGCCAGAGGAAGATCACCGGCTCGCGCAGGAAAGGAATCGCGAAGCCGTTCGACTCGTTGCCGGGATCCTCGACTATCACCGTGACGCGCGCTTCGGGCGCGCCTCCGACGAGCTGGGATACCGCTGCGCGCACCGACTCGATGCGCGCGGCCATGTCGAGAGTCCACTCCGCTGCGCTCGCGGGGTAGTGGATGTCGAAGTGTTCCGTCCGGAGGGTACGCCAGTCGAGCTGCGGAATCGTGAGCTGCTGCGCTCCGGCACTCGCGGTAGCGACCGAGGTGAGGAGCGCGAGCGCTGCCAGAAGACGTATCATTTGGTAGTAGACGAGGTGGGACGTGCGTCGCGGGCGAGGCACGTTCTCGACGGAAGATGCGGGGGGATCACGCGCGCAACAACGCGCCCTATTCACCTCGAGCCCATTTCGTGCCATAATCCCCAATCGAACGAGGCAGGGAGAATCCGTGAAAGATCAGGAGAAGCTGACGGCGGTGCTCGGTGCCGTCCCCTATGGCGCATGCCCGTTGCCCGGTCTGGCGACGGCGGGCCAGCCGTCGGAAGCTGCATGGACACAGCTCGCTGGGGCAGGATACCGTACGGTAGTAGACCTTCGCGCTCCAGAGGAACCGAGGGGACACGACGAACCGGGAACGGTGCGCGCCGCCGGTCTCGACTACGTGGCCATCCCGGTGTCGCAGCCCACGCTCGGCGACGCGCAGTTCGATGAGTTCCGCAGGGTGGTTGGCGCGCCGGAACGGCGGCCGATCCTCGTTCACTGCGCGACATCCAATCGTGTAGGAGCACTCCTACTCCCCTACTTCGCGCTGGACGAGGGGATGCCCCTCCCCGACGCGACGCGGCTCGCGCAGCAGGCCGGTCTGCGAAACGCCGAGCTCCAGGGCATCGCAGTGGAGTACGCGCGCCGGCACGGCGCGCGCTGACCTGAAAGTGCGACCGGACATTCGTATACAGACACCCGATGTTCATTAGACGGTTCTACAACGAGCCGCTGGCGCAGGCTAGCTACATGGTCGGCTGCCACTCCGCCGGCGTCGCCGTGGTGGTGGATCCGAACCGTGATACTGCGCAGTACCACGCGGCCGCGCGTGACGAGGGCGTGCGCATCTCGCACGTCACCGAGACGCACATCCACGCCGACTACCTCTCGGGGAGCCGCCAGCTCGTGCGCGAGACCGGTGCGCAGCTCCTGCTGTCCGCCGAGGGCGGAGATTCGTGGCAGTACAGCTTCGCGAAGGCTGATGGCGCGGTACTGCTGCACGATGGCGATCGCTTCTCGATCGGCGCCGTCGTGGTAGACGTGATCCACACACCGGGGCACACTCCGGAGCATCTCACTTTCCTCGTAACGGACGGGGCCGCGGGAGGGGCGCCGGTTGGCGCACTCACGGGGGATTTCCTGTTCGTGGGGGACGTGGGCCGTCCGGACCTGCTCGAGCGTGCGGCACGCTTGGGCGGTACCATGGAGAGCAGCGCGCGCACTCTTTTCCGTTCGCTGCGCCGCTTCGCGAAGCAGCCCGACTATCTGCAGATCTGGCCGGGGCACGGCGCCGGGAGCGCCTGCGGCAAGGCGCTCGGCGCCATGCCCCAGAGCACGCTCGGCTACGAGAAGCTGGTCAACTGGGCCTTCGCGATCGAGGACGAAGACCAGTTCGTGAAGGAGGTGCTGGCCGGCCAGCCCGACCCTCCGACGTACTTCGCGATGATGAAGCGGCTCAACAAGGAGGGACCGGCGCTCCTCGACGGCGCTCCCGCACCGCACGAAGAATCGCCTGGCGCCCTCGAGCGCACGCTCCGTGAAGGTAGTGTGGTGGTGGACGTGCGAAGCGCGGGCAGCTTCCGCGCTGGACACGTACCGGGCACTCTGAGCATTCCGTATGGTCGCTCCTTCGTCGGCTGGGCGGGCTGGCTCTTGCCGTACGACAAGGATGTGCATCTGATCGTCGCAGGCACTGGGAGCGATGCACGCTCGATGGCGGAGCAGGCGGCGCTCGATCTCTCGCTGATCAGCATCGACCGTGTGTGTGGCTATTTCTCCGAGGCAGTACTCGAGAGCTGGCGACGCGAGCACGGACCGCTCGAGACCGTGACGGACATGGACGCGGGCGCGCTGGAGGAGGCGCTCCGCCGCGGTGAAGTGCGGTTGATAGACGTTCGCGCTCGCTCCGAATGGGATGCCGGGCACATCGCCGGCTCCAGCAACATACCGCTCGGCGAGCTGGCCGCAGCCGCTGGGACGATCGCCGCGGATCCGGTCCCTGTCGTGCTGCAGTGCGCAAGCGGCGCGCGCTCGTCCATAGCGACCAGCGTACTCCTCGCCAGCGGTTTCCGCAACGTCATCAACCTGCCGGGCGGGATCGCCGCCTGGCGCGATGCCGGGCTCGCGCTATCCGACTCCGAATGAGGCGGAGCGTCGACCCAACATCCGCTCGCCCATCCGACGGGCGTTCTTCCTTCGTTCGACCCCTTCTCTCCTTCCCCGGCATGGGAGCAATGCGCCTGATCGCCCTCCTGCTCGCGCTGACGGCCACGCCGCTGCTCGCGCAGCGCCCCGATACCACCTCGAGCTACCTCCTCGTTCCCGACCGCGTGTTCGACGGAGTCGCGCCACAGCCGCACACCGGATGGGTCGTGCTGGTGCGCGGCGACCGTATCGTAGCCGCCGGGCCGGCGGCGAGCGTCGGCGCGCCCGCCGGCGCGAAGCGCATCGAGCTCTCGGGAACCACGCTTCTCCCCGGATTGATCGACGCGCACTCGCACATGTTCCTGCACCCGTACGACGAGGCGACGTGGAACGACCAGGTATTGAAGGAGCCGCTCGCCCTGCGCGTCGCTCGCGCCACGAACCACGCACGCGCCACGCTCATGGCGGGCTTCACGACCGTCCGCGACCTCGGCACCGAGGGAGCGGGCTACGCCGACGTGGGGCTGAAGGCAGCGATAGAACAGGGGATCATCCCAGGACCGCGGATGTTCGTCGTGACTCGAGCAATCGTCGCCACCGGGAGCTACGGACCCAAGGGGTTCGATCCTCGCTGGAACGTCCCTCAGGGCGCCGAGGAGGCGGACGGGGTAGACGATCTCACACGAGTGGTGCGCGACCAGATCAAGCACGGTGCCGACTGGATCAAGGTGTATGGCGACTACCGCTGGGGGCCCAACGGCGAGACGGAGCCCACCTTTTCGCTCGATGAGATGCGTCTCATCACCCGGACGGCGCACAGCAGCGGGCGCTCGGTGGCCGTGCACACATCCACTCCCGAGGGGATGCGCCGAGCCATCCTCGCCGGAGTGCAGACCATCGAGCACGGCGACGGCGGCACGCCCGCGACCTTCCGCCTGATGGCCGACAGCGGTGTGGCGCTCTGCCCCACTCTCGAGGCGGGCGAAGCGATCGCCCGTTACGGCGGATGGCGGAAGGGGGTGGATCCCGAGCCCACGCGCGTGCGGCAGAAACGGGAAAGCTTCCGCGCCGCTCTCGCGGCAGGCGTCACGATCTGCAACGGCAGCGACGTGGGCGTCTTCACCCACGGCGACAACGCGAAGGAGATCGAGCTGCTCGTCGAGTACGGGATGACTCCCGCCGCGGCGTTGATGGCCGCCACGTCGGTGGACGCGAAAGTCCTCGGCATGGATGGTCGCATCGGCGCGGTGAAGCCGGGACTACTCGCCGATCTCATCGCGGTCGAGGGCGACCCCACGGCGGACATCCACTCGCTCGAGAAGGTTCGCTTCGTGATGAAGGGCGGGACGGTGTACCGCGCCCCCTAATCGGGACTCGGCTCGGCGTCGATGCCGAAGGTGAAGAGCTGCTCGGTGAGCTGCTCGATCTTCCTCCCCTGCACCTCCGCGGGCTGATATTCCAGCTTCGGTAATATCATCTCCACTTCGCGCGCGAACTGCCGGTTCGTGCTCTGCAGAATCACCAGCGTGTTAGGCTTGACCCTGCCGTCCATCCCCACCATGAAGCGCGCACGCACGATTCCCTGAACCGAGTGCTCGCGCATGTCGTGCGGATAGTCGGGCCTTGGGTTTCCCCTCTTCGGCCAGGCGGGGCAGCTCGTACGCGTTTCGCGGTAGCTCTTCGTCTCGCCCGCACGGCGGCCGAATGAGAGCTCCAGTGCCAGGGGACCGGCGCTCACTCCCTCGGGAAAGGGGAGGAAAGCGCCCGCTCGCGCCGCCTCTTCGATCGCGCGCCTTGCCTCGCGATCGAAGTAGTCGTTTCGCGAGGACTCCCCGACCTTCAGGTCGGAGACCGCCCCATCCGAGTGCACGACCAGTTTCTGGATGCTGTAGCGCGGCTGCTTGACCTCGGGCGGGTTGAAGTAGAAGAAGACTTCGTCCGCCACGCGCTTGCGGTAGGCGTCCGGGAGCTCGACGACCGCAGGGCCTGAGGCGCGGAGGTCCACCATCTCGATCTTCTTCTTTTCGCACTGCCGTGCACGCGGCAAGGCGGTAGTCGCGCCGCCCGGGATCACGACGTTCTCCTGGGCCCGGAGCGACGTGCAGAGGAGCAGCAATCCGATAGCGATAGGGAGCGCGGGTTTCATGGCAGTCATCCCTGTGTCGACGCGTCGGACGAAGTGCGCCGCTGCGCGATGCGTCTCCCATGCAGCGGCGCTGCTGGTAGCGCGAGGTTCCGCTATCATGGCAAATCGGGCGAGGAGTCCGCAATGGGCGTGATCCCCGCCGCCGAGCGCATCCCACGATCAGCTCGGCGCTCCGAGCCCCAGGTAGCGGTTGCACCGAACGGCGGTCGCTCGTCGGCAGGATACACCGGCACTCCAACGGAGCACATCCGTGGCTCCGGTGTAGCAACCGCCTAGAGTCTCTGCCGACGGAGCCGAGCCAATGCTGCAGATCGTGCCTTCGGTGTGCATGGCGCTGTCGATGGCCTGCCCCTCCGCCCCGGGCCCCGCGCACGCCGAGGCCGCGGTAAGTGCGTCGTACGTGGCAGCGGCACGTCTCGCATCGATAGACCACGTCGTGGAGCGGGGCCTGGAGGCGCCCGGCTTCGCGGGAATGGCCGTGGTCGTGGGGCGCCGCGACACCGTGCTCTGGCGACGCGGCTACGGCTCCCTGACCTGGGGCGAGGGCGCGACGCGCGTAAGCGCCGACCGAACGATCTACGATCTCGCCTCCCTCACCAAGGTCGTCGCTACTACCGCTGCGGTCATGGTGCTCTACGATCGTGGGAAGCTGCACCTGGACGATCGCGCATCCCGATACCTGCCGGAGCTCCGCCAGGGCCCGAAGCGGGACATCACGATTCGCCAGCTCCTCGAGCACCGATCGGGCTTCCCCGCTGGACGCGAGCTGACCCGCGCGCGTACGCCGCCCGAGGCGCGACGCCTGGTACTGGCGACCCCACTCTCCTACACGCCGGGTTCGAGGCAGATCTACTCGGATATCGGTGCCGACGTGCTGGGCTTCGTAGTGGAGGCGATCGCGCACGAGCCGCTGGATGCCTTCGTGCGCAGGAAAGTCTTCGTGCCGCTCGGGATGCGGTCCACCATGTTCCGCCCCGGAGTATCACTCCGGCCGCGGATCGCGCCAACCGAACGGCTCTCGTCGCGCGGATATCCTCTGCGTGGTGAAGTGCATGATCCCGCCGCGTACGCGATGGGCGGGGTCGCCGGTCACGCTGGTCTCTTCGGCACGGCAGGAGACCTCGCGATCTTCGCGCGGATGATGCTCGGCGGCGGGAGCTACGACGGCGTGAGGATCTTCAGCGATTCGACGGTAGCGCTCTTCACTCGCCGCAGCGCCGGAACGCGCGCGCTCGGCTGGGACACCTGCGCGGGCGGAGCGAGCTGTGGTCAGCACATGGGCGAGCGCGCGTTCGGCCACACCGGCTTCACCGGCACGTCGATCTGGATCGATCCGGAGCGCGATCTCTTCGTGATCGTGCTGAGCAACCGGATCCACGAGCTCCCCGGCGGACGCGTCCCACCCGGCGCGGTACTCGCCGACGTGCGCGCCGACATCGCGGACATCGCGGAGCTCTCGCTCCCGTTGGGAGGGGTGCTCCCCAACATGCCGACGCGGCTCCGGGCCGACCGCGCCATCGGCTGGCCCGTGCGAGCTACCGCGAGCGCCCTTTCGAGCGAGGGGGAGCGGACAGCTCGCGAGCGGTTCTGAACGCTCTCTGAAGCGACTTCACGAACTGGTCGGCCTCGACCCGACTCACATCGAGCGGGAATCCGCCGTAGTTCGAGTTGGCGAAGAAGAGCCGGTAGGTGGACTTTCCCGAGCTGATGCGCCGAGTGAAGGAGATGCCGGCGCTCGTCTCCCTGTTCACGATCCCGCTGCGGTAGACGCGCGCCTTGACGGACTTGGGAACGCGGCGCGCGAGCAGTCGCGCGGTGGAATCCGCCCACTGCCGCACCTCGGCCGACGGAAAGGGCGTGGCGATGGTGCTGTCTCCAGCCGAAGCACCTATGACGACCTTGCCATCGCTGTGCGCGTCGATGACGATGAGCCCGTGCTCGAAGGGGAGCGTTGCGACGTTGCGGCGTATTACGGTTCCCTGCGCGCGACCGGTAACGGGGGCGGCGAGCGCCACGCAGAGAACGAGCGCGAGGCAGATGCGCATCGCGCTCTGGATGGTCTCGCGCGACGAGTGCTGCCGCGACCGTGCCGCCCCGTTCATACGCTCTTGCCCCACCACCCTGCCGCCCTCAGCGCTTCGCCGGCGCCACTCCCGCAAAGAGATCCTGCTGCGTCTCCCCGCGGCGGATGATCTCGAGTGCTCGCACCAGTTGGGCGTCGTCGGCCACCGCGCGGCGCTTGGCGGTGGAATCCCCGAACGCGAGGCGTGCGACCTGGCCACCGATGAGGCGATCCACCTCGGTCGAGGCCGAGTCGTAGAGCGGCTGATCGATCTCGACCCCGGCCTTCGTGATGCGCCGATAGAGCTCCTTACGCCAGGCAGGGCTGACCATGAAACCGGACTTCACGCTGTCCTTGAGCTGGAAGGAGTAGTCGTAGAGCGCTATGTGGAACTCCTGCGACTTCTCCGCGACCGTCCGCAGAAAGCGCTGCTCGATGTCGTTGAGCGTATCGGGCCGCACGATGATGTCGGGAGTGATCGCGCCGCCGCCGTACACGACGCGTCCCGCGTCGCTGTGATAGACCGGCCGCGACCTGCGCGCCGAATCGGTCTCCATGGAGTCCACCACTTCCACCAGCCGGCCGTCCACGAGCTGACGCTCCTTCTGAATCGAGCGGCCGCTCGGCGTGTACCACTTGGCCGTGGTCAGCTTGAGCGCCCAGCCGCCATCGAGCGGGAAGAGCGACTGCACGAGTCCCTTTCCGAAGGATGTGGTGCCCACCACCAGAGCGCGGTCGTGGTCCTGCAGCGCGCCGGTGACGATCTCGCTCGCCGACGCCGTATAACCGTCGGTGAGGATGACGAGCGGAATCGACGGCGCGAGCGGGTTCCCGCTCGCCTTGTAGATCTGGTTGTCACCGCCGCGGCCACGCACGCTGAAGATCTCCTGGCCGCCATTCAGGAAAAGGTTGCTGATGGCGATCGCCTGATCGACTATCCCTCCGCCGTTGCCGCGCATGTCCAGCACCAGGCCGCGCGCGCCCTCGGAGGTGAGTCGCTTCACCGACCGCTCCACCTCGTTCGCCGCGGTCTCGTTGAACTGGAGCAGCGGGACGTAACCGACCTTGCCGTCGAACATCATGGCGTACGGCACCGCCGGGATGTGGATCACCGCGCGCGTGAACTCCACGTTGATGGGTGCGTCCACGCCCGGGCGACTGAAGGAGACGCGCACCTTCGTACCGGGCTCGCCCTTCAGCGAGTCGGTGACCTGTACGAGCTTCCATCCTTTCGTGGGAGCGCCTTCCACTCCGACGATCCTGTCGCCCTCTCGAACACCCGCGCCCTCCGCGGGCGTGTGTGGATAGACGCGACTCACGACGACGACACCCTGCTGGTCCTCCACCATCATCCCGAGGCCACCGTAACGGCCGCCGGTCGTGAGGGTGAACGCGCGCAGCTCCTCGGGGGAGTAGAGTGCCGCGTAGGGATCCTGGATCTCTCGAACCAGCCCGCGCGCGGCCTTCTCGTAGAGCGAACCGGCGTCCAGGCTGTCCACGTACTGACCAGAGACGAGCGAGAGTACCTGGTCGAAGAGACGCACGCTGCGCCGGTTCTCTACCGAATCGAGAAAGAACGCACCAGCGAGGAACGGCAAAAGGAGGACGCCGGCGATCGCGGCGCGCTGTCGTGTCGTCATTCGGAGTATTCCCGGAAGATTGGCGTGGGAAAGACCGGCGACTGCTGCCGGCACTTCGTAGTGTAGCGCCGTGGTCACAGGTGGGGCAATGCGCCCCACCTACCTATTGACCCTCCAGCCCTCCCCCGAGTTACACCGCCCGGCGCCGCGCGTTCGGAGGCAGCCGGGCTACTCCGACCGGAGCGAGGTCGCGGGGTCTATCGCGGTCGCAGCTCGCGCCGGGAGGAAGGAGGCAAGTGCGGCGGCGAGCAGGATGACCGCAGCCACGAGCGTGAAAGTGGCGGCATCGGTGGGCCCGACTCCGAAGAGGAGCGCGCCGAGGAGGCGGGTCGCGGCGAGCGCACCGAGGAGGCCGAGCGCAATCCCCGCGAAGGCGAGGAGCATCCCTTCGCGTACTACCATCCCGAGCACCGAGCTTCGCTGCGCACCTAGCGCCATACGGATCCCCATCTCCCGCCGGCGCTGCTCGACGGCATAGCTCAAGATTCCGTGCACGCCGACCACGGCGAGAACCATGGCCAGCACCGCGAAGGAGCCGAGGAGGAGCATGGTGAAGCGTTCCTTGCCGATCGAGCGCGAGAGCGCCTCTCCCATCGTCCCCACATCGTAGAGAGCGATCTCCGGATCGAGCGCGCGCATCTCACGCCGGATCTCACTCACGGTAGCCGCGGGGTCACGGGAAGTGCGCACGAGGAGCGACACCGATGGCATGGGCACCTGCCAGAGTGGCGGGTAGACCGCCGGTGGCGTCTCCGACGAGAGGCCGGCGAACTTCTCGTTAGCGACAACGCCAACGATCTCGCGCGACGATCCCCAGAAGCGTATGTGCTGTCCGATCGGATCGGACTTCGGGAAGAAGCGTTTCGCCCCCGCCTCGTTGATGAGCAGTACCGGTGGCGCCTCCGCATCATCGCCGTCGGCGAGCATGCGTCCACGCAGGAGGCGCACGCCGGCCGTCGCGAAGTACGAGGGGCTCGCGCTGCGAACGTAGATCTCGGGCTGGTTCTCCGCCTCGGCCTCGCGTCCAACGATTACGAAGCTGTTGGTGAATCCCGTTTGCAGCGGGCCACTCGTGGACACGGATGCCGACTTCACGCCGGGGATCGTCTCGAGCCGCTCGATCAGTCTCCGATGAAATCCAGTAACCTCTGTCCACTTGGGGAAGGTCGAGAAGTCCTGCGAGTAGCGCGTGGGAGGAAGCTGATAGCGAGCTTCCACGAGCTGCTCCGGCTCGAAGCCGGGGTTCACGCTGCGGAGTGCCCAGACGCTCCGAATCATCAGCGCGGCGCCGATCACCAGCATGACGGAGAGCGCCACTTCCAGCACCACGAGCGTGCCACGTACACGCGCCTTGGCCCGCGTGGCCGAGCCGCGAGCGCTCTCCTCGCGCAGCGCACTCTGCACGTCCATTCCGCGAGCCACGAAAGCCGGAAGGAGACCGAAGACCACCGCGATCGCCGCGGTGATACCGAGCGCGAAGATGAGCACCCGTGAATCGAGCGATATCGTGGCGGCTCGCGGGAGGTCCGCGGGCGCCAGGCGGAGCAGCACGCGCAGAGAGAGAGCCGCGATCGCGACTCCCAGCGCGGCTGCGGCAAGAGCGAGGAGGAGACTCTCGACGAAGAACTGAACAGCGATCCTCCGCGCACCCGCGCCGAGCGCCACTCGCACCGCCACCTCACGCCGTCGAGCGACGGTGCGCGCCAGGAGGAGGTTGGCGACGTTAGCACAGGCGATGAGAAGCACCAGGCCGACGGCGGCGAGGAGCACCGCGAGCGCGGGGCGCGCGTTGCGGACCATCGACCCTTCGAGCGGCTCCACGTACACGCCGCGCGCGCGGTTGTCGCCGGGGTGCTCCGTCTCGAGCTGTGATGCGATGGCGGCCATCTCGCGCTGCGCAGCGGCCTGCGTGACCCCGCCACGGAGCCGTGCCACGAGCACCACGTCGTGGCGCGAGCGCTCGGACGAGGTGGGCGTGGCCGCGAGCGGCAGCCAGACGTCCACGCCGCTGCTGAGCGAAGTGAAGCCCGGTGGCATCGAGGGAAGCTCGAGCCCACCGGGAAGAACTCCGATCACCGTGTAGCTACTGTCCTCCAACTCGATTCGCTGGCCGACCGCGGAGGGTGACGCGCCGAAGCGGCCGCGCCAGAGCTTCTCGCTTATCAGTACGACCGGCGCGCCGCCGGGAGAGGACTCGGCAGGGAGAAAGTCGCGGCCGAGAAGCGGCGACACTCCGAGCGTGGATAGGAAGCCGCCGGTCACCGCGGCGGCCGAAATGAGCTCGGCATCCGCACCCGGAGACGGTGGCGCGAAGTTCAGCGCGCGCGGCTGGAGACCGACGATCCCACTGAAGACGTGGTTCCGTTGCAGGAAGTCGAAGAAGTCCGGAACGGAGGCCGGCTCGCGCACCGTACCACTGTTGCGATCGTTCTCCCAGAGCATGACGAGCCTGGAGGCATCGCCGTACGGGAGAGGGCGGAGGAGCACCGCGTTCACCACACTGAAGATCGCGGTGTTCGCGCCGATCCCGAGGGCGAGCGTGGCGACGACGGCCAGAGTGAACGCGGGTCTCGTGGCCATCGAGCGGATCGCGCGCCGCGTGTCGCCCGCTATCGCGTCGAGCCAGGCGACGCCGCGTGCGTCACGGCACTCCTCCTTGAATCGCTCCACCCCACCAAAGGCGCGTAGCGCGTGCGTTCGCGCGACCTCCTGCGACTCGCCCGCCCTCTCGCGAGCAGCCGCATCCATCTCGATATGGAAGCGCAGCTCCTCTTCGAGCTCGCGGTCCATGGTCCCACGGGCGAAGATGGCGCGTACGCGCCGGATGGCTCTGTCACCAAGATTCGTCACGCTCGCCCCCCGGGGAGCTCAGACGGGTTCCGCGCTCAGCACCAGCTGCACCGCGAGAGCGAAGCGCTCCCAGTTGGCGGTCTCGGTGGCGAGCTGCGCGCGGCCCGCCGCGGTGAGGCGGTAGAATCGCGCCTTCCGGTTGTTCTCGGAGGTGCCCCACTTCGCCGTTATCCAGCCGCGGTCCTCGAGCCGGTGCAGCGCAGGGTAGAGCGATCCCTGGTTGACCTGCAGCGCATCGCGCGATATCTGCTGGATGCGCTGTGCGATCCCCCAGCCGTGCATCGGCTCGAGCGAGACCGCCTTGAGGATCAGGAGGTCGAGCGTTCCCTGCAGTACATCGATATCCGCCTTGCCCATCGCGTGCTCCCCTTGTCGTTCGACAAGAGAGTAAGTCCGTTCCTGTCGGACGTCAAGGGGAGGGATCCCGGGTTCTCGGTTCATCGCGCTGGGCCGTAACTGCGCACGCGGAGGGCATCGCGCTGGGCCGTAACTGCGCACGCGGAGAGCGCGGAGGGAACGGCGAGAGGACGCGGAGAAAACCTGTACGGACTGGCATCGCGATCCCGATCCGAGCCGCATCGCGGGGTCGGGGCTCCTCTTGAGAGCGGAGCGCAGAGAACGCGGAGAAGAACGAGAGAACGCAGAGAAAACCCGTAAGGCGAGATCTCGAACGAGGGTCTTTTGGGGGAACTGCTCCCGCATACGGAGTCCTGCTCAGGTGGGCAGAGCTCCAACCGAGGGAGCAGTTCCCCCTTTTTTCTCCCGGCCGCTTGCGGCTAATAGCTGACCGTGCCGCACCCTCTGCGTTCTCTTTGCAGTTCTCTGCGTTCTCCGCGTTCCTGCTCTTCAAGGAGCTCGGACCCCAAGATGCAGCCGGTATCAGGATCGCGATGCCAGTCCGTACAGGTTTTCTCCGCGTCCTCTCGCCGTCCCCTCCGCGCCCTCCGCGTGCGCAGTTGAACGAGATGCACCCCGACCCCGCCATGCAGCCAGTCTCACGATCGCGATCCAACCCTACCACAGAGATCCCCCGGACGCGACGGCGCTCGCGGGAGCGGTCAGCCTAACACCAGCTCTCCGATACCGTCGTGGAAAGGAGTCAGCACCCTGGCCCCCCGCTCGCAGAGCGCGACGACATCGCAATGGCGAACGCCAGCGATGCCCCGCAGGTAGATCGCGGGTTCGATGTTGAACACCATCCCTGCCTCCAGAACATCGGTCGAGGCAGGATGGAGGCGCGGGAGGGCGTTGTGGTCTATCGCGGCAAAGCCGACGCCGTGGCCGGTGCCGTGGGTAAATGCATCTCCGAAGCCGCGCTCGGCGAGTACCGCGCGCGCGGCAGCGTCCACGCCGCTCGCGCGAACGCCGGGGAGCAGCGCGTCGAGCGCGGCGGCGCGCGCGGCGAGGACCGCTTCGTACATCTCACCGGCAGGTGCGCCCGGTGCACCGGTGCAGTAGCTGCGCGTGATGTCCGTCCACCAACCGCCCACGTGCGAGTTGCAGTGGACGAGCGCCACTTCCCCCTGCTCGAGCCGCCGCCCGCGCGATCGCGCGTAGGCCCTTCCCGCCTCCGCGGCGTTCGGACCGGACATACAGAAGGCGAAGCCTCCCGTGCGCTCATCGCCCTGCGCTTCGTGCTTCAGTCCCATCTCGAACGCCGTGGCGACGCTTCGCTCGGAGGCGTTGGCCACCACATGCGCAGCACCTGCCCTGAAGGCACGCTCGGCCACCGAGCACGCCCGCGCCACGCACTCGATCTCGCGCGGAGTCTTCACCGCACGCAGCCTGGCGATCAGATCCGATCCATCCTCGAACCGCGCTCGCGGTAGCGCCCGCGCTACGAGGTCGCGCATGGTACCGCCGTAGACATGCATGGAAACGTACGAGAAGGGCTCGAGGGCGCTCCCACCCTCGAAGGCGATCCGCGCGCCATTCGCGTCCAGACCAGCCGCGCACAGCAACTCGGCGAGCGGCGCGGCGGCCGCCTGGCCAACGCCGAGCAATTCCCCCAGGCCACCGAGCTCGAAGGTTCGGATGTCGTCGGCCCACCCTGCTTCGGCGAGATCGCGCTCGTCTGCGGGGGCCAGAACCGAGATGTGCCCATCGCTCGTTGCCACGGCGATGGCGCTCCCGATGACTGGCCAGTAGCCGGTAAGGAGGAGCACGTTCGCGGGGAGTGCACAAAGGAGCGCGTCGTGTCCGCCACCCCGAAGGGCCTCCACGACGCGCCGGACCCGCTCGGAGTCTCGCTCCATCATCAGCGACTCGGGCTCGCGACGAAGTGCATCCGTCGCGAGTATACGCCGATCAGGTACCGCCTGGAATCATCAACTCGGGCGCCTCGTCCGGCCGTACGCCGTGGACACCGGCATTGTGAGCGTTGCCGAGGTACATCCCTACTG
Source organism: Gemmatimonas aurantiaca (assembly GCA_044463245.1). GTDB lineage: Bacteria > Gemmatimonadota > Gemmatimonadetes > Gemmatimonadales > Gemmatimonadaceae > JADGGM01. Next base: position 29,959 of record JBIQMO010000010.1, on the reverse strand, counting down.
CGACGAAGAGCACTCCGAGGACGAAGAGCCCGGCCCCTATCCCGGGCTTCCTTCCGCCGATACCGACCGCGAAGCCGTAGACGACGAGACTCGCGCCTATCGCCCAAAAGACGATGTAAACCCAGAGCAATTGATCCCCCTGTTGTTGGTCGCGCTGAGCCGCGCCAGCGAGGCACGGCGCTCCGAGGTCGGAAACTGTACTGATGTTGCGGCCGGCGAAAGTGGGGAGCCGGCCGCCCGGCCTCGGAGCGACCGGAGATCATCTGCCATTCCCGATCTCGATGTTGACCACGCGCGTGCCCTGCAGCTGCGGCGTGTAGACCAGTAGGCTCAGCACGCCGCCTCTCGCCGTCGCGATTGCCTTCCGGAGATCCTCCACCGATCTCACGGGCTGCCGGTTGCCCCCACCGAGCGTCGCCACGATGACGTCGCGCGGTGCGAGCTGACCAGCCGCGAGCCCATCGGGGTCCACGTTCGCCACCGCCAGTCCCGTCACCCCGGATGGGAGATCGAGCTGCTGCGCCACGGCCGGCGTCACGCTCGCTACCGAGATCCCCAGCATCTGGGTGGGCGACTTCTCGCCTCCACCCGTGCTGCCCGACGCAACGGTGGTGCCTTCATTCGGGAGCGCAGCGAGAGTGACCTTGTATGTGTGGCGCTTCCCGTAACGCATTACCTCGAGCGTAACGACATCGCCCGGCTTGTAGTTGAGCATGGTCCCCTGCAGCTCAGAGACGCGGCTCACCTCTCTCCCGTTCACCGCCAGGATTATGTCGCCGAGCTGGAGCCCCGCCTTCTCCGCCGGGCTCGGATTGCCCGTGAAGCCTCCCACCAGCGCTCCGGTGATCTTGTCCAGCCCGGCCGCCTGCGCGTCGGCCGGGCCGACGTTCTGAATCGAGACGCCGAGGATGCCGCGATGCACCTGGCCATACTGCCTGAGATCGCTGGTGACGTTGCGCGCGATGCTGATCGGGATGGCGAAGCCGTAGCCGGCGTACACTCCCGTGGGGCTGGCTATGGCCGTGTTGATCCCGATGACCCTCCCCTGCATGTCGACCAGCGGTCCGCCCGAGTTCCCCGGGTTGATCACCGCGTCGGTCTGCAGGAAGTCGACTACCGCGTACTTCGAGTTGAACAGGTTCGTGAGCTGATCGGCGCGTCCCTTGGCGCTGATGATTCCCGACGTCACCGTGAAGTCGAGTCCGAGCGGGTTGCCGATCGCAATCACCGGATCGCCCACCTGAACCGTGCTGTCGTTGCCCAGCTGAACGGTGGGGAAGTCGTTCCCGTCGATCTTGATGAGAGCCACATCGGTGGATGGGTCGTGGCCTATGATCTTGGCCGTGAAGATCCGGTGATCCAGGAGCGTGACGCGCACCTTGGTCGCGCCATCCACCATGTGGTTGTTGGTCATGATGTAGCCGTCGCCGCTGACCAGGAAGCCGGAGCCGGTAGCGCGTACCGGAGATTCCTGTTGCTGCTGCATCCCGGGCGGGAGGAAGCCGGGTGGGAGGAGGCCCGGTGGAATCTGCTGCTCCCCTCCCTCCATCCGCGCCGCCACCTCCGGGCTGAACTCGGAAGAGATCGAAACCACCGCGGGGGTCACGCGTCTGGCGATCTCCGCGAAGCGACTGTGAATTGCCGGGAGCGGTGTGTAGGTCTCGACCTCTCCCGTACTGGTGTCCGAGTGTACGGCTGCCGAGCGCCCGCTGTCGGAGGTGGTGTCGGGCGAGTTGCGCTGCGCGCAGGCGGAGCCGGCATTGATCAATGCGTATGCTACGACCAGCGCGGCGGTGAGCGAGGCGCGCCCCCGCCGCCGTGCGAGGCGACGGCTTCCAGTCTTGCAGAACATATTGTCTCCCATACGTTTTGTGCTGTCTCTGCACGGTTGGTTGGTGCAAGACTCGGGCGAGAGGGACCGGCACCGGTCCTCCGGGTCCACGACCAGCCGCGCGGCCTGCTCGGCCTGCCCCCGGGGAGCACCATCGAGTCGCCGCTTCCTTGCCGGCTACGGGAGCGACCGGTTAGCATCCAGTAGTCGAGGCGAGCGCTGCCGTAGAGCGCGATGCCCGCCCCCACTCCCGATCCGCGGCCCGTGGAGGCCCTGCCACCCCCTCGAGTAAGCGCGATGTCACCGTCCAGATCCATCCTCCCTTCGCTAGTCGTGCCGCTTGCCGCGGCACTGTTGATCGGTCCCGCGAGTACCGCCGGCCACGCTCAGGCGGCGCGCACCGCAGTGAGCAGCACCGATGCGGCGCCCCGTCCTTCGGCAGCCGACATCGAGCGTGCCCGGCGCGTGCTCCGTTCGACTCCCCTCGTGGACGGGCACAACGATCTCCCCTGGGCCATCCGGGAATCGTCGAAGGCGCCGCACGATGTGGATGCCTACGACCTCCGCAAGACCACGCCCGGCCACACCGACCTCGCGCGCCTGGCGAGGGGGATGGTCGGAGCCCAGTTCTGGTCGGTCTACACGCCGGGTGAGTACGCCGACTCGGGGTACGCTCGCGTTCAGCTCGAGCAGATCGACATTGTGCGGCAGCTGCTGGCGAAGTACCCGGACAAGCTCCGCCTCGCGCTCACCAGCTCGGACATTCGCCGCGACTTCCGCGAAAACGTGATCGGCTCCCTCCTCGGGCTGGAGGGCGGCCACGCGATAGAAAACTCGCTGGGTGCGCTCCGCGCGTACTACGACCTCGGCGTGCGCTACATGACCCTGACCCATAACGTCACGCTCGACTGGGCGGACGCGGCGATGGACAGCGCCAGGCACGGTGGGCTCACGCCGTTCGGCGAGGAGGTCGTGCGCGAGATGAACCGGCTCGGGATGATCGTGGACCTCGCGCACGTGTCGCCCGGGACTATGAGCGACGCGCTCGACGTATCGCAGGCGCCGGTGATCTTCTCGCACTCGGGCGCGCGAGCGCTGGTCGAGGTTCCCCGTAACGTCCCCGACTCGATCCTCCGCCGGCTCCCGAAGAACGGGGGAGTGGTGATGGTGCCCTTCGTGCCGAGCTTCGTGTCGCCGGAGATTGCCGCCTACGAGCGCGAGGCGTCAGCCGTCGCGGAGAAGGCGCGCGCCGAGCACCCGGGCGACACGGCTTCGCAGCAGGCTCAGCTCCGCGCGTGGCACGATGCGCACCCGGCGCCGCGAGCTACGCTCGCACAGGTAGCCGACCAGATCGAGCACATCCGCGACGTGGCGGGGATCGATCATGTCGGGATCGGGAGCGACTTCGATGGAATCACGGATGTTGTGGTGGGACTCGAAGACGTCTCCAAGTTCCCGGCCCTCTTCGCGGAGCTCGCGCGGCGCGGCTGGAGCGACGGGGACCTCAAGAAGCTGGCTGGAGAGAATCTGCTGCACGCCTTCGCTCGCGCGGAGGCAGTGTCCGCGCGCCTTCGCAAGGAGCGGACGCCATCCAACAAGACCATCACGCAGCTGGACAGCGCGGCTACGGCCAGGTGAAGACGTCGGACGAGAGCGCGAGAGATCGCGCTCTCGCGATATCGCGCGGTTCCTTCCAGAGTCCCAGGATCGGCGTGGTGATGCTGGCCCGCATTTGAAAACCGGTGTGCGGCGTGTGGCCCACGGGCATGGCGAAGTCGACGCGAATCAGGCGCCGCGACTGCCTCGGCACGGACGCCAGGAGCGACAGTCCCAGGCTCGTCTTCACATCACTCGTGACGCCGTACGGCACGTTGCCGGCCCACATCTTCCCGGCGTCTCCGAAGGCGGCGATTCCGACATTGTCGAAGCGCGTGATACTGCCAAGCACCCAGCGCCGCTCCACGCGCATCACGAGGCGTCTGGCACCAGGGATCCTCGCACCGTGGTAGCCACGCACCCCACCCTGCCGGTCGCCCAACGTGAGCTGGAAGGGAGTGCGCTCGCGCCAGCCGCCGGAGAGCTCGAGACTGGAGATCCACGTTCCGCTCTCTGACGGCTTGTAGTACCATGCCAGCCGCCCGCTCCCCACCACGTCTCCCCACATTCCCTCGGCTGGACGACGCTGCGACTCCCACTGCGTACGCAGCGCCAGAAACGACGTCTCCGAGCCGGTACCCGCGTACAGGTCAGCGCTCGCCACGAGACCGTGGTCACCTGCCCCGACGCCTCGGCCGACGAGCGTGCTGAGCTGTATCCCTCGCCCCACGTCCTGCGCTCCCGTGAGTGCATCGAAGCCATACACCCGCTCGTAGCGCAGGAAGCGCATCCCGACCACCGCCGCGAGCCGGGTTTCGTCCTGCACGGGATAGCGCCCATCGAGCAGCGAGTCCCCATTGATGACGAAGCCGGTGTCGGTGATGATGCGCGCAGTGGCATCCGTAGTGAGGCGCTGCTGGCTTATGAGCGGTCCGGCGAAGAAGTGTCCCCGGCCGCCGCCAACCCGGAATACACCGCCGAGGTCCCACTGCGTCCGGCCCGTGCCGAGTGACGCCGTGAGGTCGTTCGGCCGGAGAAACGACACGTAGTCGGTGGTGCGGCGCACCCCGCCGAACCATCCCATCCGCTGGAACTGAGTGTAGAACGGATGGGAGAGCGTCGCCGAGTAATTGCTCGAAAGCGGGAAGCGCTCCACCGTGACCGTTGCCGCGTTGGGCCCGTGGAAGGCGTGATAGTTGGTGAAGCGCGCACCGAACCCGTCTCGATAGGCGAACCCCTGGCGCCACTCCACCGCGGCGTACAGTCCGTCGCCCATGATGTTCGAGTTACCGTAGTTGACCCGCGAGAAGGAGCCGTGGGCCATCCCCACGTTCATCACCAGCGGTACTTCATCCACGGTCGTCACTTCCACCAGCACGCCGCCGCTGTCGTCGGGGAATGCGTGTACTTCGGCGTCGGCCAGGTAGGGCTGCGCACGGAGCACACGCGCCGACTCGGCGAGGCGGAAGTCGGAACACTCCTCTCCCTGCTCGACCTGCAGGAAGGGAGTGATGGCGTCCGCCTTGGTGTTTCGATGCTGGATCACCACCGCCACGGCGGGACGGATCCAGATCGGCTTCACCTTCGAGAGCATCGTTGGCGGCTGCCGGATGACGAGGATCTCCGAGATCACCTTGCCGTCGCACGACACCGGGGAGCGCGCCGTATCGGTCCGGACGATAGTGCTCGTCGCCGCCGTGTCCTCGCCAGCGACTATTCGCGTGGTGTCGCCGGACGGCCTGTTGGTGGTGTCCTTCTGAGCGTTGGCAGTCGCTCGGGAAACCGACGCGAACAAGATCACGGCGCAGATGCACCGGACCACGTGGCCCCCCACCAGAAGGAATCTCCTCAACTGACGAGCGGCCACGGATGAACGCCTCCGATTGTCACGCCGTCCCTGTCGTTCGTCTGCCTTGCACCATCGTTCACCTCATGATCAGCGACCCGGCCGCCAGCGCCGCCACGCCTGCCACCACGATCCCCGCAGTGACATACGAGATGCGGCGCGGAAGCTCCGTCCCCCGCGCCTGGCGGTACACGATCGGGAGCTTGACCAGCGTGCTGACGATGGATGCCAGTACGACCGCGGTCGCAGCGGACTGCGCAGAAATCTGGCCAGCAGCAGCGAGGGCTGCCGCGCTCGCCGCCGTACCCGCACTGCTCACTATTCCGCCGAGGACGCCCACGACCACAAAGCCTACCCCGCCAAGCGCGCGCTGTGCCAGCGCGCCGGCAACGTTCAGAACCAGGAAGAGGACCGCGAATCGAATGACGTGACCGAGCGAGATCGGCGACGAGAGGCGTAGCGACTCGGCCATCCCGTTCCCCTGCCTGAGCCGGCGCCATGCCAGCGCCCCAGCGACGACTATCATCGCGAGCAGCGCTGGCAGCGCGAGAAGCGCGGCGCCTATCGCGAAAATCAGGAGGATGACGAGATTCCGAACGAAGGTGGCCGCATTGGCCACCAGCACGAGCGCCACCAGGCGGACCCGCAGCGCCTCGCCTGCCGCCTGCGGTCTCCGCTCCTCCTTCACCAGCGACACGAGCTCTGCAACCGCGGCGGTGCTGTTGACGAAACCGCCGAGGAGCGCCGTCCAGAAGAGCCCTCGCGTTCCGTACACCCGAAGCAGGACATAGTTCAGGAACTCGATTCCGGCGATCACCACGACGATCACCCACGCCTGCCGTGGGTTCAACAGCTCCCAGCGATCCACGAAGCGATCCGGGAGAAGGGGGAGGATCACCACGCTTATCAGGCCGAGGAGCACCGCACCTCGGATTTCCTCGGGCCGTAGCTCGCCCGCAAACTGCCGCAGCTCCGCCTTCCATGCCAACAGCATGGTCATCAGCACCGCGGAGGTGACGGCGGTGAAGTAGTAACCGTGCCCCACGAGTGCACCGAGGAGGAAGATCGCGATCAGAGCACTGGAAGTAGTGAGCTCCAGCGCGTTCTCCTTCCTGAGACTCTGCACGTTGAGGAGACCTACCAGGAGCAGCACTCCGATGAGCGCCGCGACGAGGACTGCGGGCGCGAGGAGCGTCGACACCATCCCGACCAGCGACACGACCCCGAAGGTGCGCACGCCGATCTCCTTCTGCGCCCACTCGCGCTCGAGCCCCACGAGAAGGCCGAGCGCCAGCGAGAGGACGATCTGCAGCGCGACTTCTGTATGCGGAAAAACGGGAGCGAGGTCAGCGGGGGGCACCGTGGGCTCCGAACGGTTCGCGAAATGGAGGTATGCCGGCGTTCCGGGTGTCGTGCGTCTGGTATCGGAAGGACTGTGCTAGATCACAGCTCGTCACCCCAGCCTACCCCAACGAAGTGGATCTGGATGTCGGATCGCTTCGGCCGGATGTCGACGGACTCCAACTCCTCCTTCTGCGCGTCGTACCGATCTCCCAGCTTGTCGATCTCGCTCTGTGACTCTTCCTCCAGGTCGGCGATTTGCTGGCGCACTCGATCCGCGCTCTCCTGTGCGCGTCCCACATCGCTCGACTGGTCGTGGGAGCGGCCAGCCCTGCGAATCGCGGTTCCCACGCGTGACGCCGATGTGACGCTGACGCGCTTCCTGCCCAGGAGCATCCCGAGAACGGCCGTCCCCGCGGACACCCACGCGTCCATCCTGGCGGAGCCCGCCTGTGCCTGCTCACGCTCCACGCGTTGCACGGCCCTGGCGAGGCGCTCCTGCAACGCGGCCGTCTTGTCCGCGTACTTCCTGCGCAACTCCTCCACGGCGGCGTCGCGCTCCTCGCGCGCTCTCACCTGCAGGCGCGCGCGAAAGGCGCCCTCGCTCTCGCCAGGATCGGAGACCAGCTTGAAGGTCGGGCTCCGGAGAAGCGTCACTGCCTGACTCGAGCGGAGCCAGCGTTCGTACAGCTTGCGCCAGGCGTCCACCCCATCCGCGGTAACCACTGTCGGGCATGCAGCGAAGGAAGCGCCCGGAAGCGGCTCGGTCTCGAGATCGTTGGGATCGAGTCCGAGCTCTTCGGCCTGCTCCCAGTCCACCGGGAGCGCGCCGTCGCAGATCTGCGTGCGGTGCACCACACGCCGCGTGGTGTTCACGCCGTACTTCGCGTTGCCAAGCGCGATGTCCGCGGCGCCGAGGGCGCCGGCGTGGTACACCACGTTGGCACTGGCCGGGATCGGGACGAAGAACTGCTCGACTCCACTCGGTAGAACGGGACGCGGCGACGTCGCGAGATCACCCGGAGATGCCGCGGTGGCCGGGGCGGGAGCGGGCGACACGGCAGACTCGGGCGCGGCAGGTGCCGCCTCCAGCAAAGCATCTCTTCCCTCCCCCACCGCCCGTGGAGGCTCCCCGCGCCCGTCGTGCATGAGCTTCCTGATCTGGTCGCGCGTCATCGGGCCGGCGAGGTAGGACATCGCCCAACGCGTCTCGAAGAGCGTGGGTGCGTCCTCGTGCACGTTGTGAAGGTAGAAAACACGCTTGTCGAGGCCCGCGATGAGCGTCTCGGTCGCCTTGCGGTCGAAGCCTCCGCCGTCGCCCGCGGCAGCACCCTCGAGTCCGTCCATCACGCGCGCCTTGTCACGCTCCGTCTGCAGGCGACCGATCAGCCAGGTTCCCGCATTGGAGATCGCCTTGTAGTCGAGATCCACCGGATTCTGCGTGGCCAGCACGACGCCCACCCCGAAGGCGCGCGCCTGTTTGAGGAGCGCGAGGAAGAGCGGCTTCGATGGCGGGTTCGCGACCGGCGGGAGATACCCCGCCACCTCGTCCATATAGAGGAGCGCGCGCAGACTGGCGGTACCCGGCTGCGCGCGCATCCACTCGACGATGTTCGTGAGCAGCATCGTCACGAAGAACATCCGCTCCGCATCGGAGAGGTGCGCTATCGAAATCACCGACACGCGCGGCTTCCCCGAGTCGGTGTACAGGAGACGACCCGCATCCAGCGGCACTCCCTCGCGCCACGCCTCGAAGCCCGGCGAGGCGAGGAGGTTATTGAGCCTGAGCGCGAGCTTCGAGCGCTCGGCCGAGGGGAAAGCGCTCTCGATGTCCATCACTCCGAGCTTCGCGAAGGGCGGCTTCTGAATCCCGAGTATCAGCGACTGGAGGTCGAGATCCTTCCCGGCATCCCACGCATTCCTGAGCAGGTTCGCGATCAGGATGTGCTCGCGGCTGGTGAGCGGGTCGGCGTCGACACCGAGCAGAGCGAGGAGGCTGGTGGCAGTCGCCTGTACGTGCTCGAGGTAGCGATCGGGGTGCGCGCGCGCCTCCGTACTCGGCGCGGTGAACGAACGCAGAACGGAGATCGGCACGCCGGCGCTGCTCCCCGGCGTGAAGATCACGAAATCCGCCGATTCACGAAGGTGAGCGATGCGCTCGGGCGTCTGATCCCAGGAGGCGAGCCCGCTGCGCCACTTCTCCGCTTCTTCCGCCGCGAAGGCATCGGGCGAGAGCCCCGCGCGCTCCGCCGCCTGGACGTCTATCCAGGGGCGGAAATCTTCAGGCCGTAGCTCCGGGAAGGTAAGAAGCAGATTGGCCAGGTCGCCCTTGGGATCGATCGCGATGACGGGCACCTTGTCGATCGCCGCTTCCTCGATCATGTCGATGGCGAGCCCGGTCTTCCCGCTCCCCGTCATCCCGATTATGACGGCGTGCGTGGTGAGATCGCTCGAGTCGTAGAGCGTGAGCTTCCCGGTGGTCTTCCGCGAGGCGGCGTCGCGCTCCCTTCCGAGGTAGAAGCTTCCTAGCTTCTCGAAGCTGGTCATGGTCGATGTGCGAGGGTTCCGATCCAGGAGCGTCAGCGCGGGCTCAGCGGAGCCGCGGGATTCGCCATCCACCTGTTGTTGGATCGGTCGTCGTCCAGCAGACGGCGATCGGGATCCAGCTCGATGCTGGCCAGCGTCTCCCCTGGGAAGGCGTACCGCCGTACGTACATCGCGCCCGCCATGCTCCACACTTCGGCCGGATAGTCGAAGTCCTGGCTCTTGCCATCGGCGAAGTTGAAGCGAACACGGATGGGGAGCACTCCTCGATCGAGGTTCCCGTATCCCACCGCGACATAGGTCGTATCGCCGGAGCTGCGCGTGAGCACGGTATCGATCGCCTGGTCGAAGTGCGCGTCCTCGATGAACCACTCGCGCCAGAACCAATCGAGCCGGTGGCCGGACACGTCTTCCATGGTGCGATAGAAGTCGGCCGGGGTGGGATGCTTGAACGCCCAGCGGCGGATGTACGTGCGGAAGGCGGCATCGAAGGCGTCGGGACCCAGGATCTCCTGTCTGAGGAGTTGCAGTCCCACCGACGGCTTCACGTACTCGGTGAAGCCGAGGAGTTGTGGGTCGATCCGGTCGGCCGGCATGTCGACCGGGACGTCCACGTCATGCACCTGCGTCTGCTCGATTTCCGAGCGCTCCTCGGCGGCTCGCTGCATCTGGTTCCCCCTCTCCGGATAGCGCTCCGCCTCGGAGAAGGTGTTGATGAAGGTGTTGATCCCCTCGTCCTGCCAGAAGTGGATGCGCTCGTTGCTCCCCACGATCATCGGGAACCAGTTGTGACCGATCTCGTGGGTGATGACGTTGTACAGATCGTATTTGTCCTCGCCCCGTGCTTCCATCGCGAGCATGGGGTACTCCATCCCGCTGATCGGCCCCTCCACCACGGATATCTGCGGGTACGGATACTGGAACCAGTGGGTGGAGTAGCCCTCGATCGAGGTGCGCGCCATGTCGGCGCCATCCTTCCAGGTCGCCTCTGCGCTCGGACGGTAGTAGGCGTTCGTGACGATCCCCTTCCAGCTCGAGGCGTCCCAGTTGTAGTCCGGCGCGCCGGCCCACGCCACGTCGCGAACGTTCTTCGCCCGGAACTTCCAGGTGAGAGTGCCATTGGTGCTCGGGCGTCCCTTCCCCGCTCCCAACTCCGCGGCGGTCACGATGTGGATCGTGGAATCCGACTTCGCGGCCCTGGCGAGCTTCGCGATCTCGTCGCTGGTGAGCACTTCCTTCGGGTTCGTGAGCGTGCCCGTACCAGCCACTATGTAGCCCACGGGAACGGTCACCTGGTAGGTGAAATCCCCGTACTCGAGGTAGAACTCGCCCTGCCCCACGTACGGATCGGTGTTCCAGCCGCGAACATCATCGTACACCGCCACGCGCGGGTACCATTGCGCGAGCTCATAGAGGGAGCCGTCGTGCCCCATCCTGTCGGCGCCATGTTCCGGAACGGCGAAGTGCCAGGCGATGTCGAAGTCGGCCGACTTCCCCGGCTGCAGCGGCTCCGCGAGCTCGGCAAAGAGCATCGTGTCCCATACGCGCGTCTTCAGCGCGACGCGCTTCCCCTTCGACTTCTTTCCCGCGCCCACCAGCTGGTCGAGCCGCTCGATACGATCACCCCCCTCGAAGCCGCGCGCGCCGAAGCGCGAGTTCTGCGGGTAGATGTACGCGTTCAGCGAGCTGTCGGTGAAGGCATTCTGCTCGACCTGCAGCCAGATGTGGTCGAGCGCGGTGGGCGAGTTGTTGGTGTAGTGCAGCGTCAGCTCGCCACGCAGCTCCTGCTTCGCGGTGTCCAGCGTCGCGCGAATGTCGTAATCGGCGCGGTTCTGCCAGTAAGCCGGTCCAGGCGCGCCGGATGCCAGGCGATACTCGTTGGGTGTGGGGAGCTGCGTGAGCCGCGCGAAGATGGAGGTATCGGCGGTGAGGGTCTCGCCCGTATCGGCGCGCGAAGCCTGCGCTCCTGCACCACGGGAATTTGTGGCGACGAGAGCCACCACGACGAGAGCGTAGCGTGCTTGCGTGTGCATATTACGGTTGCCGGCTGGGAGCGCTCCCGTGCGGGGGCGTTCGTGATGCATTTCCCGCATCGCCGCGTCGAGCGAGCTCGGCACTCCGCGAGCGGGCCAGGTCGAGATGCTACCAGCGAAAGCATAATGGCGGCACCACGGGCGCGCCGATGCACCGGGAGTCCGGCACCGGTGTTACCAGCTTCCGCGCTCTCCGAGCGTGGCAATGACGCGGCTGAGTCGCGCCGCCGCGTTGCGCCAGTTGCGAATCACGGCGCGCTGCGCTCCGTCGGCGTTCCCCGCTTCGATGCGGTCCACGATGACGGAATGCTCGTCCACCGACTTCGCGAGCTCGTCCACCAGGGCGCTCGTGTAGAGTCGTACGTAGCGCTCGGCCTGCGGCTTGACGGCGTCGTGCAGGGCGATGAGCCTCGGCCCCGCCCCGCCCTCCACGTAGCGGCGATGGAAGGTCGTATCCAGGTCGAAGATCCGCAGCGCGTCCGGGCGCGGTGCCTGCGCCGCCACCGCGAGCTGGTCGTTGAGGTGCTTGAGCTCCGCGACGATCGACGAGCGCGCCTCGGGATCGCGCGAGGCGAGGCCGCGGGCGGCGAGTCCTTCGAGCTCACCGACAATGTCGAAGAGCTCCCGAGCATCTTCCTGCGTGAGCGGTGCGATCACCAGACGCTGTTCCTTGCGTCTGCCGATGCTCGAGATGTAGCCCTCCTGCTGGAGACGGTGCAACGCGCTTCGCACCGGGGTTCGGCTCACTCCGAGTCGCGTCGCGATGTCGCTCTCTATGACACGTGACCCGGGGGCGAGCCGACCCCATATTATGAGCTCACGCAGCTGCTCGTACGTTCGCGCGATCCGATCGCCTCTACGGGCCCGCTTGGTGGCGGTCGGGCGACCGTCGGGAGCCATCTTAGTCACCTCCAGCATCCGGTCTCCAGTTGGTGTACGATGCCGTGTACCGTTTCGCGCTGCATATTGTTCTCCAGCAACTGCCCTGTCCAGACCTTTCGCGCCAGATTCTTCCCGCCCCGCGCCGGCGCACCCAAACACTCTCCCGCGGTATCATGATCCAGGCATCACGCTTCACCACTACAATACGCGCGCGACTCGCCCAAGCGTTGCTCGTGGCGCGCTGCACCCACACCGGCGCCGGAACTCCCATATGAACGACGCCTCGTCGCACATTCCCGATACGGTAGCCGCACTCTTTCCCGACGCGCTCCGGGAGAGACTCGTCGCACTGCGGCGCGACCTGCACGAGCATCCCGAGCTTTCCATGCGCGAAGAGCGGACCGCGGAGCGTCTGTACTCCGCGCTCGAGGCGTTGAGCCCCGTCGAGCTCTACCGCGTAGGAGCCCCCGACGGAGTGAGGGGCGTGGGCGTGATAGCGCGGATACGCGGGCGGAGCTCTTCGGTGCCTCCGGTGGCGATCCGCGGCGACATAGACGCGCTCCCGATACAGGAAGACACCGGCCTCCCCTTCGCGTCACGCAACGCCGGCGTGATGCACGCGTGCGGACACGACGTGCACGCTACCTGGGCCGTCGGGGCGGCGCACCTCCTCGCCGCGAATCCCGCGGTGGGCGACGTGATAGTCGTCCTCCAGCCCGCCGAGGAGACTGGCGCAGGCGCGCAGGTGATCATCGATTCCGGCGCGCTCGACGACGCGGCGGCGATCTTCGGCGCGCACGTGGACCGGCGCTTCGAGGTGGGACAGGTCGTGGCGGAATCCGGCCCGCTCGCGGCTGCGGCAGACACCTTCGACATCGAGCTCATCGGCGAGGGGGCGCACGGCGCACGGCCGCACGAGTCCTCCGACCCGATCGTGGGCGCCGGAGCGCTGATAGGCGCGTTGCAGACAATCGTCTCGCGCCGGCTGAATCCCGCGCACCCCGCCGTCGTCACGATCGGATCGGTGCACGCGGGCTCCGCGCACAACATCATCCCCGGAATAGCGACTCTCTCGGGAACGCTCCGTGCCGTGGACCCGGAGACACGCCGCTTCCTCCACGAGGAGCTGCGGCGCATCACCGAGAGCATCGCCGCTGCCTATCGCCTCGAAGCGAAGGTGGAGCTGGAGCTCGGACCACCGCCGATCGTGAACCCCGCGGGAGCAGCGGCGTGGGCGCGCGAGGCGGCCGTCTCCCTCCTCGGCGAAAGCTCCGTGGTCCCGCTCGGCACTCTCAACATGGGCGGCGAGGACTTCGCGCACTACATGGAGCGGATCCCAGGCTGCTTCATGCGCGTGGGTGCGAGAGAGCGGAGCGGCGAGCCGATCCCGGCCCACTCGCCCCGCTTCTACGCGGCCGAAGAGAGCATCTTCGTGGGCGCCGCGGTTCTCGCCGAGAGCGCGAGGGTAGCCGCGCGCGCCCTGGGCTAGGGGTGCACCGGCCCCACCACGGAGACGGTCACGTGTGACGGATAGCGCGCGGAGCGGTAGACGCTCTGCGTCGCTTTCCGGTAGTCGGATGCCTCAGCCTCGAAGATGTTGGGGACGAAGGTCTGCGGGTTGCGATCGATGATCGGGAACCAGCTGCTCTGCACCTGCACCATGATCCGGTGTCCCTTTCGGAAGGTGTAGTTCTGCGTGTGCAGGCCGATCTTCAGTGGCGTCACCTGGCCGGGCGTGAGCGCCTTCGGCTTCTCGAAGCTGTCGCGGAAGCGCGCGCGGAACACCTCGTTGGAAACCATGAGCTGCCACCCGGAAAGCGACCAGTCGTCGGGATACGCCTCGGGATAGACGTCGATGAGCTTCACGATGAAGTCCGCATCCGTGCCCGTGGTGGACACGAAGAGATTCGCGATCACGTCACCCGCGATGGTGACGTCCTGCTCGAGAGGCTCGGTCTCCCAGCTCAGCACGTCGGGTCGGTCGTCCACGAATCGCTGATCCTCCACGAGCCAGGTGGACCACTTCGAGCCGTGCGGGAAGTACGTGGGCTGGATCGGTCGGTGGCGGTATGGAACCGGGTGAGCGGGATCGGAGACGTAGCTGTCGGCCGCGCGATCGTTCCGTTCCTCGCGCGGCGGCTCGAATGAGAGCCGCTCGTTCGCGTGGAAGAAGAGACTGCGCGCGGTGGTGTTCTCTTTCGGCGGCCACGCACTCCATGAGCGCCACGCGTTCGCACCCGCCTCGAAGGTGCGCGCCTCGGGAATGTCGAGCTTCGTACCCGCGGAATCCTTGAGGAAGTGCCGGAACCAGGGGGCCAGTATCCGCTCCTGGAAATACTTCGATGTCGGACTACCGAAGTCGATGTCGCCGAGCTTGTTCCCCTCCGCGCGAGCCCAGCCGCCGTGGTTCCACGGTCCCACCACGAGATAGTTGAGATCGAGCGAGTCGCTCTTCTCCAGTGCCTGGTAGATCGTCATCGGGCCGTAGAAATCCTCCTGGTCCCACCAGCCCGCGACGTTCAGCGTCGGAACGGTGACGCGCGTCAGGTGCGGCGTTACTGCCTGCCGCTTCCAGAACGCGTCGTAATCGGGGTGCTCCACGTAATCGTTCCAGGTCGGGATCTTTCCCTTCAGGTACTTCTCGTTGACGTTCGAGAGCGGGCCGAGCTCCAGGTACCAGTCGTACGTGTCGTAGCGATCGAAGTCGAACTGCTCGCTCTCCTTCGATGTCTCCATCATCGCCGCGTACTCGAAGCCGTAGCTCAGGCGAAAGGCGCCGTTGTGGTGAAAGTCGTCGCCGAGGTACATGTCGGCGGGGGAAGCCTGCGGCGAGACTGCTTTCAGCGCCGGGTGCGGATCGAGCATCGCCATCACAGTGAGCCAGCCGGGGTACGAGATCCCGAGCATTCCCACACGCCCGTTGTTGCCGGGGATGTTGTCGAGGATCCAGTCGATGGTGTCGTACGTGTCCGTGCTCTCGTCTATCGCCTTCGGATCGGAGCGATCGCGCGGCGGGCGGAGCATCACGAACTTCCCCTCCGATCCGAAGCGCCCACGGATGTCCTGAAAGGCGAAGATGTAACCGTCCTCGGCGAGCGTCCTGTAGTAGCCGCCCAGACTGCGTCCCGCGCTGGCTATGCCGTACGGCGTCCGCGTGAGGATGATCGGGAGCGCCGCGTGCGCTCGCTTCGGCACGAAGATCGTGGTGTGCAGGCGCACGCCGTCGCGCATCGGGATCATGACTTCCTGCATGTCGAATGCGGCGGCGGGGTCCGGCTGCTGCGCCGGCACGGCCCTCTGCGCGAGCGCGCAGAAGAGGAGCGCGAGCGCGAAGGGCGCGAGCGCGCTGCGGGCGAGTCGTCTCGGATGCATGGGAGTGTCTGAGAGGGTTCGGGATGTCTCGATCATCGCGAGCGAAGTCCTTCAGTCCAGCTTCGATCGGGCGCGCCGCACGTGGGCCAGGAGCCCGGCTTTCCATCCTCGGGGTTCACCGGGAAGAGCTCGCGCTTCGTGCGGACGAAGGGACGCGGATCCTCCGCCGCCTGATAGGCCAGCAGGGCCACGAGCGTGGCGCTCCGCTCCAGGTCTTCGAAGGAGATCTTGTCGAAGCTGTCGCGGTTGCTGTGCCAGGTGTACGTGTCGTAGTCCCAGTCGGTGGAGATGAGGTTGAACACCGGGATCCCGCGGCAGTCGAAGGTGGCGTAGTCGCTCCCCCCTGGGCCGGGGAGGCCGGGGTTTTCCATCGTCACGCTCGCGCCGATCTCGTACGGGACTCGCGAGAGCCAGCGCGCCACGTGCTCGCCGGCGTCGACGAAACCCTCGAGAGCGATGCTCTCGATGCGACCCGTGCCGTAGTCGTGATTGAAGCCGGCGTAGATCCCGTCCACGATCTCCGGGTGATCCTCGGCGAAGGCGCGCGAGCCGTTGTGCCCCTGCTCCTCCCCGCCCCAGTGCGCGGCGATGATGGTTCGCCTGGGTCGAGGGTAGGCCTCGCGCAGGATGCGCATCGCCTCGAGCATTATGAGCGTGCCGGTCCCGTTGTCGGTCGCGCCCGAGGCACCGTCCCAGGAGTCGAAGTGAGCCGAAAGAAGGATGTACTCTTCGGGTTTCTCGCTCCCCCTCAGCTCCGCGAAAGTATTGAAGACGGGAACGTCACCGAGATCCTTCGCATCGCCCTGTACTCGCAGGAGCGGCGGCGTGCCGCCTTCCGCGAGACGGTACACGAGCCCGTAGTCCTCGCAGCCGAGCACGAATGCGGGCGGGCCGTTGACCGGAGCGTCGAACACCTTGGTGGTTCCCCAGCCGCCCGACCAGTAGGCCGTCAGGACGCCGGCCGCACCCGCGCGCGCGAGGCGGGCGCCCACCGAATCCATCGAGCCGCCGGCGAAGCGCAGGCGGAGCGCCCAGAGCGAGTCGGCTCGAGCGCGAGCGACGCGTTCCCGCTCCGCGCTCCCCGGGAGCCCCCAGCGCGCCCAGCTTTCGCGAGGGCGACAGCTCGGCTCCATCGCCGATATCAGGACCAGCTTTCCGCGCACCGTTGGGAGCCATGCGTCGAACGCCGCCTGGCTCACGACCCCGGGAAGCAGGACCGCGCGCGCGGTGATGGCGCCTCCAGTGGGAGAGCTCCAGGCGAGGAGCGTTCCCTCGAGCGAGCGAACGCGTGGCTCGAGCATGTCGACGTGCGAGATCCCCCTCGCCCAGCCCTTCCAGCTTCCGTAGCGCTCGTTGCGGGCAGGTATCCCCCACGCTCGGTAGTTGGCCAGCAGCCAGCGGCGGCCCGCATCGGCGGTGGGGGATCCGGCGAGGCGCGGGCCGATGGAATCGAGGAGGGAATGGGCGAGCGCGGGGAGCCGGGAGTGCTCCATCCCCTCGCTCCAGATACGCCGGATCACCGGGTCCGGTAGCGCCGGGGTCGGCGCCTGGGCCGCAATCGGGATTCCGAACGGGATACCGAAAAGGATACCAAAAAACAGGCAGAAACACCGGCCGACACGCCTCACTCGCGATCTCCTCTCTCGGGACCCGTGCATCTTGGCATCGCGGACGCCGGAACGCCAGCCGCGCCCGCCGCCCCTGCACCGCCCTGCACCGCCCGTGTCGCCCCGGTCGGTACCACCCTGACAGCGGAGCGCCCGACTCGCACGCATCCTGCCCGCCACACCACGTCCACCGGCACGAGCGCCCGACCCGCATCCAGCGATGTTCATCTCCGACCTCGCCATATCGCGGCCGATCCTCACTATCGTCGTCATGGTGGCGCTCGTGGTGTTCGGCCTCTTCGCGCTTCTCAGGCTCGAGACCGACGAGCTCCCCGACATCGAGGCACCCGTCGTCCAGCTGGCGATCGCCTACCCCGGCGCTTCACCGGAAACCGTGGAGCGTGAGGTGGTGGACCGGATCGAGAACCAGATCCAGGGGATCAGCGGAGTGGACAAGATCCAGTCCACCTCGCTCGACGGCTTCGCGCTCATCACCGTGATATTCCTCTTCTCCAAGGACATTCAGGAGGCGGAGCAGGACGTACGCGATGCGATATCCTCCATACGCGGCGATCTCCCGGCCGAGATGCGCGAGCCGATCCTGCGCCGATTCGACCCGGACCAGCTACCGATAGTCTCTCTCACCCTCTCCGCACCTGGGCTCGACCTGGCGCAGCTCACCCGCCTCGCCGACCCGGGTATCACCGGCATGCTGCAGGGCGTGGAAGGCGTGGCACAGGTGAACGTCGTCGGCGCCGACAGCAGCGAGCTCACGGTGCGCCTGCGCCCCGCGGAGCTGGAGTCAGCGGGGATCGGCGTGGCCGACGTGGTCCAGGCAGTGCAGGCGCAGAATCTGGCGGCTCCGGTGGGACGGCTCAACACCCCACTCAGCGAGAGCACCATCCGCCTGCTCGGGCGCATCGAGAACCCCGACGAGTTCGGTCAGCTCGTGGTGGCGCAGCGCGGCGGACAGCTGATACGGCTGAACCAGGTGGCCGAGGTCTCCGCCGGAACGGCGGAGCTCAGAACGCTGGCGCTCTTCAACGACCGCGAAGCGATCGGGCTCGACATAGTGAAGGCCAAGGGCTTCAGCACAGAGCAGGTCGCGAACGCGGTGCTCGCGCAGGTGGCGAGGGTGAGAACGACGCTCCCGAGCGGCGCCACCCTCGACGTGGTTCAGAACGCGGGAGAGCGCGTGCACAACTCGGTGCGCAACGTGGAGGAGGCGCTCATCGAGGGAGCGCTCCTCACCGTGCTCGTGGTGTTTCTCTTCCTGAACTCCTGGCGCTCCACGGTCATCACCGGGCTCGCTCTCCCGGTGAGCGTGCTCGCCTCGTTCATCGCCGTGTGGGCCTTCGGCTTCACGCTCAACACGATGTCGCTCCTCGGCCTCTCGCTCGCTATCGGCATCCTGATCGACGACGCCATCGTGGTGCGAGAGAACATCGTGCGGCACATCGAGATGGGCGAGGATCACGTCCACGCCTCGCGAACGGCGACGAACGAGATCGGCCTCGCGGTGACTGCCACCACGCTCTCGATCGTGGCCGTCTTCCTCCCCGTCGCCTTCATGTCGGGGATCTCGGGTCAATGGTTCAAGCCCTTCGCGCTCACCATAGCGTGCGCCGTGCTCGTCTCGCTCTTCGTCTCCTTCTCGCTCGACCCGATGCTCTCCGCGTACTGGCCCGATCCTCAGCTCGAGGCGCACCAGCGGGCCAACTGGCTGTCTCGCCAGCTCGATCGATTCAACCGCTGGTTCGACCGCCAGGCCGATCGATACCGCGACGTCATAGGCTGGGCGCTCGATCACCGCTGGTGGGTGATGCTCATGGCGGCGCTCACTTTCGTGGGATCGCTGGTGCTACAGGGGCTCTTCGGCGGCGTGGGATTCGTGCCGGTGAGCGACCAGAGCGAGATGAACATTTCCATCGAGACGCCCCCTGGATCGAGCCTCGGCTATACTCGCCTCAGGGCGGAGGCGATAGACCGCATCCTCCGCTCGCACCCCGAGGTCCGCTACACGTACACCACGATCGGGAGCGCATCCGGCTCCGGTGCGGTGGACGCGGGGAACGTGTACGTGCGTCTCGTGCCGAAGGGAGAGCGCGACATAAGCCAGGATGAGTTCAGCCGCATCGTGCGCGCCGAGCTTCGCCGGATCGGAGGAGTGACGGCGTGGGTCTTCTCGAGCGGCTTCGGCGGAAATCAGAAGCAGATCCAGCTGCAACTGCACGGGCCCGACATCGCGCGACTCAACCAGCTCGCCGCACAGATACAGGACACGGTTCGAGATGTGCCTGGCGCGGTCGACGTGGGGCTCTCTACCAAGGGTGAGCGGCCGGAGGTGGAGGTGAGCGTGCGACGTGGACTGGCCGGTTCGCTCGGCCTCACCGTGTCGCAGATCGCGACCGCGCTGCGTGCGGCTTTCGCGGGCGTGCAGGCGGGATACTGGGTGGATCCGAGCGGCCAGACGCGCAACGTGACGGTGCGGCTAGCACCCGGCGCGAGAGAGAACGTCGGCGACCTGCGCCGCCTCCCGCTAGTGGTGGCGGCGGCTCCGACCGGGCCGCCGCACCTCGTGACCCTCGGCGATGTGGCCGATGTGGAGATGAGCATCGCGCCGGCGCAGATAGATCACCTCGACCGCGAGCGGGTGATAACCATTGGCGCCAACGTGGAGGGCGCACCGCTCGGCAGGGTTTCGCGCGAGATCAATTCGCGGATAGCGGCGATCGGGATGCCGGCCGGCTACGGGATCTCGCAGGGAGGCGAAGTGGAGAGCCAGGGGGAGGTTTTCGGCGCGGTGATCGCCGCGCTGGGCCTCGCGCTGCTGTTCATGTACCTCATCCTCGTGGTGCAATTCGGCTCCTTCCTCGATCCGATCGCGATCATGCTCTCGCTCCCGCTCTCACTCATCGGGGTGGTGCTGGCGTTGCTCATCACGCGCGACACGATCAACATCATGAGCCTCATCGGGGTGGTGCTGCTCATGGGGATCGTGGTAAAGAACGCCATCCTGCTCATCGACTTCGCCAAGTGGGCGAAGGAGCGAGAGGGAAAGGGCACTCGCGATGCGCTGGTCGAGGCGGGGAGGATCCGCCTCCGGCCGATCATGATGACGACTCTCGCACTGATTGCGGGGATGGTGCCGGTAGCGCTCGGGATCGGCGAGGGGGCCGACTTCCGCGCACCACTCGGGCGCGCGGTCATAGGGGGCGTCATCACCTCCACTCTGCTCACATTGCTGGTGGTGCCGACCGTGTACGAGATTCTCGATGCGTGGCGCGCCGCGCTCCTCGGCTGGTTCCGCCGCCACCGCGCCCACGAGCGCGCGCCGCGTCCGCAGCCCGAGCCGGGCGACTGACCGCGGTGCCGCCGTGCAGCGGCACCGCGGTCGGCCGACGACAGATCCGTCAGCTCACGTGAGCCGCCACCGGCTCCCCCTGGGGCTGCAGCACGACCTTGATCCACCAGGGCTCACGCCGATCGAACGCCTTGTACGCGTCGATCGCGTTGGTGATCGGTTCCTGCTCGCTCAGGATCTTCTCCGGGTGCACGGCGCCGCTCTCCACCAGATCGAGGAGCGGGCGCACGTACTTGCGATGGTTGCAGTTCCCGGTCTTGATCGTGAGGTTTCTGTTCATCGCCACGCCGATCGGATAGCTGTCGAGGTTCTGAGGATAGACGCCGATGATCGCGTGAGTCCCCGCCTTGGCGAGCGCCTTCACCGCCCAGCGCAGCGCCTGCGAGGGCGCATCTCCGGGGTGCCAGTTCGACCCCTTGGGCGAGGTCTTCGGTGCCACCTGCTTCACCTCTCGATCGAAGTCACTAGCCGCCTTCCTCGCGGCGCTGGCGGCGGGTCCGTCGTGAGGGTGCACGGCATCGACTCCCACCGCGTCGATCGCCCGGTCGGTACCTATGCCGCCGGTCATCTCCAGGATCGCCGCCACGGGATCCTCCTCATCGAAGTTGATCACCTCCGCCTCCTGCGCGCGGGCGAGGTCGAGGCGTGAGGGGATGCAATCGACGGCGATCACGCGCCCTGCCCTCATGAGTTGCGCGCTCGCGATCGCGAGCTGGCCCACGGGACCACAACCGAAAATGACCACCGTATTTCCCGGCTTGATCTCCGCGAGCTCCGCACCGAAGTAGGCGGTGGGAAAGATGTCGGAGAGCAGGATCGCCTGATCGTCGGTGACGGAATCGGGAAGCTTCACCAGCCCGATGTTGGCGAAGGGGATGCGCGCCCTCTCCGCCTGAAGACCGTCGAACGGACCGGTCTCCAGCGGTCCACCGAAGAACGCCGTGCCCGCCTGCTTCCCGTGCGGGTTGGCGTTATCGCACTGCGAGTAGTATCCCGCGCGACAGTAGGAGCAGTATCCGCAGGCGATCGTCGATGGCACCACGACTCGATCCCCAGGCCTGAGGTTACGGACTCCGCGTCCCACCTCCTCCACGACGCCGACCGCCTCGTGCCCCAGGACGGTTCCCTTCTTCATGCCGGGAAGCGTGCCGCGTATCATGTGGAGGTCGGTACCGCATATGGCGCTCGTCGTGATGCGCACGATGGCGTCGGTGTCATCCCGGATCCTGGGCGCCGGCACATCGTCGAGTCTGATGTCGCCGACTCCATGAAAGACTACTGCCTGCATTGTCTTCTCCCGCGTCGCTGTCCTGTCGCAGAGCACGATGGCGCTGCGCCACCATGGCTCCGGTCGAACGAGCGGATGTGCGCGTGCAATAGGGCGGCCACGCGGCGGGGCGGACGCGATGTGATTGATACCGGAGCATCGGCCGGCGCCGTGCCGTGCAGCGAGCCGGGCTCGCTGGTGGCTCAGGGGAGATTCATGCGCGAGCGGAGCATGGCGTAGCGCGAGTCCGAGTGAAGCTCGTCGAGGATGGGACTGGCAACGAAGGCTTGCAGATCGGAGTCGTGCTCCACACGCGCGCGCTCCAGCCAGGTGAAAGCGGAGTCGCGCGCCCCGAGCGCCATGAACGCGATCGCGATGTCGGATGCCGAAGTCGCCGCGGCGGTGGACGGATCAGCGGCACGCCGCGCGAGCGCCACCGATAGGAGCGCCGCCGCCGTGTCGGGCTGGCCAGCCGACGCGTAGCCGTAGGCGAGCACGGCGATGTCCGACCCGCCACGGCCGCGCGGCGGACCGGCCGCGAGCTCGAACTCGCGCAATGCCTCGGCCTTGCGTCCCTGGCTGAGCCTGACGTAGCCGAGCGTGGCGTGCGCGGCGCGGAAGGTCGGCGCGGTAGTGAGCGCCCGCTCCAGCTCTGCAGCGGCATCGTCCAGGCGACCCTGACCGTACAGAACCTGCCCCAGATTGTAGTGCATCACGGCAGAGAGCGGATCGAGATCGAGCGCTCGTCGCATTTCCGCTTCCGCTTCCGCGAAGCGCCCCTGATGCGCGAGTGCTTTCCCGAACCACTGATGTGCCGTGGCATCGTTGGGATTGCGAGCGAGCGCCAGGCGGTAGGCTCGCTCCGCCACCCGCCACTCGTAGCGACGTGCACTCACCAGACCGAGCACGGCGTACGGCTCCGAGAGAGTGCTGTCGAGCGAGAGTGCCCTGTTAGCAGCGCCGGACGCGAGGGAGTACATGTCGCTCACGCTCGCGTGCGGGTCGTACAGAGGGAGAACGACGTACGCCGCACCCAGCCCCGAGTAGGCGGGTGCATAGTCCGGATCGCCCCGGATGGCGCGCGTGAAAAGATCTACGGCGAGATGCAGCCCCTCCGCGGTGCGCTGGTGCCAGGCATAGCGCCCGCGAAGGTAGAGGTCGTACGTCGTGGAGGAGGGAGTCGGGTGTGCCGCGTGACCCAGTCCCTTATCCGCGAACTCGCGCTGCAGCGACTGCATGATGGACGCGGAGATCTCGTCCTGGATCGCGAGCGCATCGCCAGCGGGACGATCGAACTGTTCGGACCACACCTGGTACCCGGTGGATGCGTCCACCAGCTCGGCCGTGACGCGCAGCCGTACTTCCGTCGAGCCACGCGCCGGCTCGATGCGCCTCACGGTCCCCTCGAGGATGTGCGTCACGTTCAGCGCGCTGCCGATGTCGCGAACATCCATTGGCTTCGCCTTGAAGGCGAATGACGAGGTGCGCGCGACCACTCGCACACCCTTGAGGCGTGACAGCTCCGCTATGATCTCCTCGGTCATTCCATCGGAGAAGTACTCATCCGCCGGTGACGTGCCGAGGTTGCGGAAGGGAAGGACGGCGATGGAGGGTGGCGGCGAGGCGGGTACCTCTTCGACGACGAGGCGGTGCCTGCTCCACCACGCGATGCCCACGCCAACTGCCACCATGGTGACGAGAGCGAGGAGTGCCACCGGGAGCCAGCGCCGTGCTTGTGTGGCGCGCACGCTGCCGGCGCCGGTGTCATCCGTCGCGGCCGCTGCGTCCTCGAGCGATTCCCCACCCGCACTCCACGGGACGAGTGCCCGGGACGAGCTGCCTTCGCGAGGATACAGCTCGGCAGGCGAGCTGCCTCCCGCGGAGACGGGCGAGAGCTTCGCGGCCGGGCGCGCCACGGTCAGCGTGGACGACCCACCGCGATGCCTCTCGCCGCCACCAGCCACTTCGGGCGACTGGCGGGCTGGGAGTGGGAGGTCGCCCGCGCGTATCGCGGCGACGAGCGTGGCGATCGTCGAATCTACGTCCGCGCCCAACTCCTGACGCACGAGCGCGGCATGCACGCGTGCGAACTCGAGCGCACCGGCACGATCGCCGTTCCGCGCGAGCGACTCGATGAGTCCGCGTGCGGCGCGCCCACTGAGCGGCTCGGCATCCACGGCGCGGCGCCACCAGCGCCCCGCCTCCTGCCACTGGGCTCGCGTCTCCGCGGCCACAGCGAGCGACTCGAGGCACTCCTGATATTGCCGCGCGAACCTGGTGCGCTCGGTGCTCGCCCACCTCTCGAAATCCGCGGCGTCCGCGAGAAGGAGTCCATCGAGGAATGGGCCCGAGTAGATCGCCGCAGCGGCGGCGGGATCGCCGCGTGAGATCGCGTCGGTGAATTCCCCCACATCACTTTCGATGACGGCCGGGTTCAGTGCGATCGCTGTCTGCGTGGTGAGGAACACCGATTGGCCACACACACGCCGCGCCGCGTAGAGCGCCTGATCGAGCAGATTGCGCGCTCGGTCGTTGGCGCGGTCGGGCCACATGAGTCCCACCAGCTTGTCACGACTGAGCCCCGACGTCCCCGCCGCCGCGAGTGCCGCGAGTAGCGCGAGTTGCCTGCGCTGGATCAGCGAACGCTCGCAAGGCTGGCCGTCGAGTGTGAGCGCGAGCCCACCGAAAGTCTGCAGTTTGAACATTCTGCTCCAGTTGAGCCGCAGTTGAGGCACAGTTAAGTGCTTGTTCAGCGACTCCCGCTAATCTACCGCCCGTCAGTGCGGACGTCAGTGACTTGCCTTCGCTGGCGGCGGCACCTCCATATTGCATATGGTGGCCGTCGTACGGAAGCACCAGGCGGCCTCGAGAGCTCGAAGACCAGGTTCGGAGGAAAATGTCGCATCTACGGCTGTCCACGTCTCGGCGTCGCGGTCCAGGGGCTCGGGCCTACCAGCCGGTGACCGAAGTACACGAGAAGCCGGAGCATCGGATGTCAGTTCCACTCGCAATTCCCATGGAGCCGCTCGCCTCCCTCGCACCCGAGCGGTCGTCGCTCCCCATCCTGTCCCAGCAAGCACTCGCCAAGGCGAGATGGATCGCCGAGAGCGACCCGCGAGTGTCGGTGGCCGTGGCGAGGCGCAGCATCGTGGTGAGCACCTTCGTCTCGAAGCCGCATTCGCGGTCCGGGGGGTGGACCCTCGGAATTCGTTACATGTCTCCCGCTCGCGGTGGCCCGGAGCTCCTGGTCTCGGCAGTGGTGGACCTCTTCGCCGGTGAGATCCTCTCGCTGGTGACCTTCGATTCGATGACTGGCGCCGGCGGAATCTAGCGGCGTCAGGCACTTGGCGGTCCGTTCCGGGGGGGGCGGATTCGCCAGGCCCGGGGCCGTCAGGCCCCGGGCCGGTGGCCGGGGAGTTGCCACACCAGGACCCGTGGTTCGCAGGAGGGTCTTCGAGTGTGGAAGTTCGTCAGAGAGCGAGACGACAGCAGTGTGAATGGCGCGCGGAGATGGAGCATGCGCGCTGCTGCCCTCCGAGCCGTACGGCGGCTGCCATCGCAACGGCGCGGACTCGCCGCGATATCGCTGTTGGCGATTCTTCCATTTCTTGCCTGGGGCGCCGCGACCGCGCGCGCCGAGCGCGAAGGCGATGCACTGAAATTCCTCCTGGGTCGCGGACGCTCGGAGAGCGCAGTCATCTCGAACGTTCTCTCCACTCGCTACCCTCCGCTGAGCTACGCCGGGAGAAACTCCAGTGGCATCCCTCACTACACGAGGCGCCCCTTCTCCGCATCGGAGCGGCGCCTCCTTCTCGACGAGTTCGGCATCGAGCACCCGGAGCACCTCTACCTATCCGATTCCACACCGTATGCAGTGCTCCTTTACGATCCGGAACGAGACTGCGGCGGCGGCTGTCTCGTGAGCAGCTACAGGGTGGGCGCTCCATCGGTAAGGCAGCACGGCGAGTCGTGGGCCGCGATGGAAGATCGCGTGCGGCATGCCCCGCTCTCCCACTTCCCTCGCGGCGCGAGAGTCCCTACCCGGTCGCTTTCGGCGCTGAGCTCCGAGGCCCGCGGCGCGTTCGACACACTCCTCACGGCTGCGCGAAGAGCGGGGTTCGAGGTGCGCGTGACCGAGAGCTACCGCTCCACGATGCGCCAGGCCTACCTGCTGAGGCGGGGACTCACTCATACCGGCACATCGCTCCACTCCGATCGTCGTGCCATCGATGTCGTGGTGGGAGATGGCCGCCTGCACGACCGGAAGAACCGCGCGCGGTGGGTCGCCTTCCGTCGCTGGGTCGAGAGCTTCGAGGGAGGACGCTTCCGGATCATAGGCAGCGCCGATTCGTCGTGGGATTGGCCCCATATCGAGCTTCCCAATCGTACCGTCGGCTACCGCTCGATAGAGGAGCTGCTCGACTCGGCGGCGCTGCGCGCGGCGAGAGCGAGGTCCTTACGGAGGTCCATTACCGAGCGTGGGAAGCACGGCGGCCGCGTGGCCGCCGACGCGTTCACACGCTCACACCGTATTCTCCCGCCCGAGCGCCCGTAGCACTTCGCGGTCGAACTGCGCCGGAAGCGTCTCACGCTTCGAGTACGGCCCCGGCCGATACGCGCGCGAGGAAACGCCGAGCTGGCTTCGCTCGCAGATGTGCCAGTCTTCCCGGTTGGTCCTGTCCCAGAACTGGATGCCATCCTCGGGATCGAAGCGCGCGTCACCCAGAGTATCTGGATTGAAGAGCCAGGAGCAACTCACGCGCGTGCGGTCCGGCGCTTCGGGCCAGAGCGTATGGTACATCACGTAGTCCGGGTGGAGACTGAGGAGCATGTTGGGGAGGATCGCGTAGTAGTAGACCCGCCGCAGATCTTCCGACGACAGATCGCCCACCGGAAGGCCGCAGCTCCGTCCGGTGAGGGTCAGGCTTTCGTACCCCTCGTTCATCACCATGAAACCGCCGGTGAACGGTCCTTCCACGAGGTCGTTCTCTCCGCTCGTTGGCGGCGTGACGCGGGAGAGCGAAGGGTGCACGGGTCCGCAATGGTAGCATTCCGAGTAGTTCTGGAAGAGGAGCTTCCAGTTAGCTCTCACGTCGTACTCGATGGTACGCGCCGCTACCAGCCGCGGTAGATCGAAGCGAGCGAAGCGTTGGAGGAGGGGTGCCCAGACAGCCTCGAAGTCCTCCGGATCATCGGCCATGTTGATGAACAGGAATCCCTCCCAGGGCTCGAGCGCAACGCGATGCAGCGGATAGTCGCTGGGCCGGAATCCGGGAAGGTCGCCCGTGGATGGCGCGCCGAGGAGACGTCCATCGAGAGCGTAGGTCCACGCGTGATACGGACAGCGGATCGTCCCGCCGAAGCGGCCCTCGCCTGCTTCGCAGATCCGGGAGCCGCGGTGCCGGCAGACATTGTAGAAGGCGTGCACGTCGCCCGCGTCTCCGCGCACGATGATGATGCTTTCACCGAGCGCTTCCACGAGGAAGTAGTCTCCCGGCGAGCGCAGCTGCTCCTCGCGTCCCACGCAGAGCCAGCGCGCCGCGAAGATCTTCTCACGCTCCTCGGCGAAGATCGCCGGTGATGTGAAGTATTCGCCCGGCAGCGTGAGCGCGCGGTCGAGTGGAATGTCCGTGGTTCGAATGAAGGTAGCCATGGTAATCCCTGAAGGAGCGGCGCCTGTCGCGGCCGGGTGATCGGTCCGGCCGCGTGCGGTGTGTGTGCATCCTACCCTCGGGTCGCGCGTGGCGCGAGAGGGGGAGGAGCCTGCCGCTTCAACGCGCGTGCGCCTTGCCGCAGCTGCGGGTCCAGGGGATGATGTCGAGGCGCTCGAACGGGATCTCATCGCCACTTTCCTCGCAGATCCCGAAGCGCTCTGGGGAGTGGTAGAGACGCTCGAGTGCCGCGTCTATCTCTTCCAGCTCCGCACTCTCACGCGCGGCGTTCGCGGCCGCGAGCTCCTCGCGGTTCGCGTCCGTTCCGAGATCGGCTGCGTGCAGTGGCACCACGGTGAGATCGCCCGAACGCTCCTGCTCGGTTGCGTTGGCGGATTCCGAGTAGGCACCGAGGTCCGTGAGGACACGGCGCCGCTCCTCGAGAAGTCGACGCTCCAGGTGCTGGCGCTGCGCTTTGCTGAGAGGCATTCTATCACTCCAGGTGGTGCGGTAGTGGTGCGGTAAGGTCGTGAATGGCCAATGCACGCCACGTGCACTGCTGTGAGACATCGGCACGCCCTCGGCATCCATGGCAATGCCGCGCCGCGGAGCCCACACGGCCGGGCCGCAGCGTGCTCCGCGCGGAGGTCCGCAAGATGCTATAGACGTGCCGCAGGTCGTCCGGCGTGTCCAGCTGCAGCCATCTTTCGCCAAGCGAGGGTTCACTCGATGACACGATGGATGCATCCGATCACACCGCCGCGCCGCGCTGGCGTAGCGCCGTGCCACGCAAATTCCCTCTGGCCGGTGGCGATGCTGGTCTCCTCGCTCGCCTGCGGCGGGGAACCCCGGAGAAGTGTCGCCATCGTGGGAGGCGATTCTTCGATGCCAGCGGTCATGTTCGACACGGACGTTGCGCCAGGCAGCGTTCGCATCGCCGACGATGCACCCATCGCGGGCGACAGCGATACCGAGCCAATGACGGGGATGCCCGGCGCGCTCACAGTGCTGAAGCGCTACTTTTCGGCCATCAACGAGCGGCGCTTCCACGATGCGTACATCATGTGGGGAGACCGCGGCGCGGCGAGTGGCGCCTCGTTCGAGGAGTTCGCGCATGGCTACGACCGTACGCGCTCCACTTCCGCAATCATCGGCCGTCCCGGGCGCGTGGAGGGAGCGCTGGGCTCTCGCTATGTCGACGTCCCGGTGCGAATAGAGGCGGTCACGATAGACGGCGAGCGCCAGCACTTTCGCGGCAGCATCGTGCTCAGACGCGTGGTCGTCCCCGGTGCCGATACCGCGGACCGCCGCTGGCATCTCTATTCCGCTGCTATCGACGAATTGCCCTGATCACTGCGCGGAGGGCCCGCCAACGACGCTGCGTGCCCGAGCGTTCATATCGGTGGTGCCTTTCCAACACCCCGCCGCAGCGCCATCGGGCCGCGCGGCTCATTCCCACCACAACCACGGATACCACGAGATGAAGGGAGCCAGAATCTCGAAGCGATCACGTCATTCCGTCCTGGTCATGCTGCTCGCTCCACTGTCGTTGCTCGCCTCGGTGCGGCTGCCATCGCAGACGAATCGCGGCACGCCGGCCGCGGTGCAGTACGATTCCGCCTACCTCGGCGCGCTCGAGTATCGGATGATCGGTCCGAGCCGCGGAGGTCGCGTCACCGCGGTCGCCGGGGTGGCTTCCGAGCCTCGCACTTTCTACATGGGGGCGGCGAGCGGCGGCGTCTTCAAGACGACCGACGCCGGCGCTACCTGGCTCCCCGTCTCCGACGGCTTCTTCGCCGTGGGATCGGTCGGCGCGATCGAAGTGGCTCCATCCAAACCCGACATCGTATACGTGGGCACCGGGTCGGAGAGCATCCGGAGCAACGTCTCGATCGGGCGCGGCGTGTACCGCTCGGACGATGCGGGGAAGACGTGGCGCTTCGTTGGGCTTCCGAAGGCGGGGCAGATCGGAGCAGTACGCGTCCACCCCGACAATCCGGATCTCGTCTACGTGGCGGCGGTGGGGAATCCCTTCGTGGACAATGCGGAGCGCGGCGTATTCCGCACGCGCGATGGTGGGAAGAGCTGGGAGAAGATCCTCTACGTGTCGGACAGCACCGGCGCCGTGGATATCGAGTTCCAGCCGGGACACCCCGAGGTGATCTTCGCCGCGATGTGGCGCGGACAGCGGACGCCGTGGACGATCGTCAGCGGCGCTCGCGAGGGCGGCATTTACAAGAGCACCGATGGTGGCGCCCACTGGACAAAGCTCGCGGGAGGGCTCCCCGACCAGCTCTTCGGGAAAGCGAACATCGCCGTCACGGCGGCAAATCCCGATCGGGTGTACGCGCTCATCGAGGCGAAGCCGGGAGCGGGGCTCTATCGCTCGGACGACGCGGGTGTCACCTGGACGCGCGTCAGCTCGCAGGCATCGCTCATCACGCGCCCGTTCTACTACACCACCATCGCCGCCGACCCCACCGACCCGGACGTGGTGTACGCGGGAGCCGAGGGCTTCTTCAAGTCCACCGACGGCGGGAAGACCTTCCGGCGCTTCCCCACCCCGCACGGCGACAATCACGACATGTGGATCAACCCGCACGACGGGAAGATCATGATCCAGGC
>JBIQMO010000009.1:0-59249 GCA_044463245.1 Gemmatimonas aurantiaca | reverse complement strand
ATGCGCACGGCGAAGGGGGAGCCGGCGGAGACCTGCTATCACAGCGTGACGGCAGTGCCGGCAGTGGTTAAGGATCTCACCGTCATCGACCCGATGAGGAAGGCATGAGAGGGCGCGACGGAGGGCCGGCGCGGCTGATCGCGCCCGAGGAGAGCGAGCGGGTCCTCTCTAAGGACGAGTGCGACGCGATCGTGCGGCGCGTCATCGGCTTCGCGAAGGGGGGCGGGGAGACCCGCGTGCGCCTGCACAGTTGGTGGAACGGAGAGCTGCGCTGGGCGCGGAACCGCGTGAGCCTGGCCAGCGACCGGCGCGACATCCGCCTGGAGATCTGGCGCACGGTCGGGATCGGGCGGGGGAGCGCGATCACGAACCAGCTCGACGGCGTGTCGCTGGAGGCGGCGGTGCGCGCGGCGGAGCGGAACGCGGAGCTCGCGCCGCAAACCCAGCATGAGGTGCGGGGGATTCCTCCGGCACCCGCCGCGACGCGGCCCGCGACGGCGATCTGGAGCGATGCGACGTACGCGGTGACCCCCGAGACGCGGGGCGCGGTGGCACGGGCGCTCATCGGGCCGGCGGAGGCGAAGGGGATGCTCTCGGCCGGCTACACCGAGATGCGCGCTGGCGCGATGATGGCGGTGAGCTCCGAGCGCCCCGCAGGCCCCTACACGCCGTACGACACCCCGTACGTGATGTGGACGCAGGCGCAGTGCTCGATGACCGTGCGCGACCAGCAAGGGAGTGGCTCCGGCTGGGCCGGGCTCTCGTCGTACGACTGGACGAAGATCGATGCCCCGGCTCTGGCCGCGCGGGCGCTGGAGAAATGCGAGGCGTCGCGGAACCCCGTCTCGCTCGAGCCGGGCCGATACACGGTGATCCTCGAGCCGCAGGCCGTCGCCGACCTCATGGAGCTCGTCGTCCCCAGCATGTGGCGCAATCCTGCCGAGACGGGGAATGGCCCGTGGGCGCTGGCGCCGGACGACGTGCTCCACCTGTGGCGCACGAAGCTGGGGCTCAAAGTGCTGGATGAGCGGATCACGATCAGCCACGACCCGGCGGACCCCCAGTTGGGCATTCTGCCCGCGCCGTGGATGCAGCCAGTGACCTGGTTCGACAAGGGGGTGCTCACGAGTCTCGTCTACCCGCGCGAGTACGGGCTCCAGAAGCTGCACGTGAACACGGCGCTGCGCCCGATGACGGGCTACCGGATGAGTGGCGGGACGACGTCGGTCGAGGAGATGATCGCGACCACGCAGCGCGGCCTGCTGGTCACGCGCTTCTCGAACATCCAACCGCTAGATGGGAAGAGCCTGCTTGCGACGGGGCTCACACGCGACGGGCTCTGGCTCATCGAGCACGGGAAGATCACCAAGGCGGTGAAGAATTTCCGCTTCACGGAGTCGCCCCTGTTCGTACTCAACAGCATCGAGCAGTTGGGCGTGCCGGTGCCGGTGTTCCGCCCCGTGAAGAATCCGTACGAGCAGTGGGCGCCACTGACGCCGGCGATCGTGCCGCCGCTCAAAGCGCGCGACTTCAGCTTCACTTCCACGATCGACGCGATCTGACATGCGCTCACGATACCTGAAGCTCGGCACCACCGTGCTCGGCGGCGCGCTGGCGCTCGCGGTGCTCGTCGCAACCGCCGCCGCACAGACGCGCTTCGACTGGCCGGATACGGCGGTGCAGGTGGGGGAGTACACGACGGTGGACGACTGCCTGGCGGCCGTGTCGCGCGTGTGGCGCCGGGTGCAGCAGCGGGAGGAGCGCACCGTGTGGCGCGACACGATGCCGCGCGATCCGCGCGCGGAGCTGGAGCCGCTGCCGGCGCCGGTGCAGGAGACGGCGGTGCGGTGCGCGGCGCGGTTCGCCGAGCCCACCGCGAGTCTCGGCGACTTCGCGCCGCTGCTCGCGCTCTACCTGGACGCGGGTCGGGACTCCGACGCTGCGGCGCTGCTCGCGCGGCGGCTGGCGGCGGTGCCGGCGAAGAGCACGCGCGAGCGGGTGGCCGTGGGCGACACGGCGGTCGATGTCTACCTGCACGCGCACCCCGTGCGCCTGGACGCGGCGGAGCGGCTCCTGGTGGAGCGCGCGCGCTCGGGCTCGGATCGCATCGCGCGGCTCGAGCTGTACTCTCGCCTCATGCGAGCGGCGCACGGCGCCGGTGACACGACGCGGGCGCGCCGCGCGGCGCAGTGGATCGTGGCCGTGGCCGACTCCCTCACGCCTACGGAGCGGGAGTCGGAGGCGTGGGAGAAGGACAACCGCGGGAAGATGATGGTCTTCGGCGCCATGCAGGAGCTGATGGGGGAGTCGATGATGCTGGACAGCCTGCGCCACGGCACCGCCGCTCTCGCGGCGCTGGAGCGTCACACGTGGGCGCAGGTCACGGGGGAGCGCCCCGAGGCACTGCCGCTCCCGATCGGCAAGCGAGCACCGACGATCACGGCCGACTACTGGTTCCCGCACGAGGCGGCGGCTACCCCGCGGCCGGCGCCTGGGCACATCGCCCTGGTGGTCCTGATGAACCACGCGGGGTGCATCGGCGTCGGTGCATCCGGAGCGGTGTGGGACCAGTGCACGTCGCTCATCTACGCGTTGCGGCGGGTGAGCGCGCGATTCCCACAGCTCCAGATCACCATCGTCGACCGGACGGCCGGCTCCTTCGTGTACCTGCCGCCGCCGACGCCAGCCGACGAGGCCGAGCTCGCGCGGCAGTGGCTCGACGCGTACCGGATCCCGGGGGCGGTGCTCGCGGTCACCAACACCCCGCACTGGAATCTGCCGGCCCCCGATGGACGCCGGATCGACAAGGACACGCCGAACCAGATCGCCTACAGCTTCGGCAAGAGTTCGCAGCCGTCCGGCTGGTTCCTTGTCGACCAGGACGGGCTGATCGTCAGCGCCATCTCGTCCGACGAAGACCGGATTGGGAAGTTCATCGAGGTGCTGATGCAGCGTCAGACTGCGGGAGGGAACCGTGCCGCGAAGTAAGCGAGCGAGCGGGATCGCGCTCGGGATCGTGCTCCTCGCGGCGTTCGCCGGTGCGGTGAGCGTACCGGGCGCGGATGGCATGCCACTCTTGGCGGAGCACTCGTCGGATGTCGCCGCGAGCGTCCCCGACACCAATGGCCTGCTGCGCCTGCCCGAGCACTCGTCGGGCGCTGCGGTCATCCCGCTGCGCGACCCGGCACTCACGGTGGGAACGCTTCCCAACGGGATGAGCTACTACCTGCGCGCGAACCAGTCGCCGGCGCACCGTGTGGAGCTCCGGCTCGTCGTGAACGCCGGATCGACGCTCGAGGACGAGGACCAGCAGGGCTTCGCCCACTTCCTCGAGCACATGGCCTTCAACGGGACCACGCACTTCCCGCACGGCGCGCTCGTCGACTTCATCGAGACCAGCGGCATGCGCTTCGGCGCGGACCTCAACGCGTACACGTCGTTCGACGAGACGGTGTACATGCTCACCCTCCCCAGCGACGACCACGCGATCCTCGAGAAGGGGCTCGACGTGCTCGAGGACTGGGCCAGTGGCGGAATAACGATCGACTCGAGCGAGGTGGTGGCCGAGCGCGGCGTGATCATGGGAGAGTGGCGCATGCGCTCGCTCATGGATTCGGCGACCGCGAAGGTACGCGCGCACTACGACACGGTGCTCTACGGGGGCTCACGCTACCTCGTGCGGCAGCCGATCGGCGACACCACGCTCATCGAGCGCGCTACAGCGGGGCCCATCCGGCGGTTCTATCACGACTGGTACCGGCCGGATCTCATGGCCGTGGTGGTCGTGGGTGACTTCGACCCGGCGGCAATGGAGCGCGAGATCCGCGCGCGGTTCGGGAAGATCCCGGCGCCGAAGCACGCGCGGCCGCGCCCCGAGCCCGCGATGCCGAAGAGCGCTCAACCGACGATCGACGTCTATCGGGGGCAGGTGAGTCCGTCCGTGGAGGTGCTCTGGCCGGCGCCGGCGGAGCCAGCGGAGGCGAAGGCGGCGCTCAGCCAGCGCCTCGTGCAGGATCTCGTCTTCGATGAGCTGGAAGAGCGGCTGCTCGCTATCCGAGCGCATCCCTCGCGCCCCTTCATCACCGCCGAGGTGGAGCGCGGGCGCGTGGTGCGGCCCATGAACGTGGTCGGTGTGCAGCTCATGGCGGTACCTGATAGCCTGGAGCGCGGGCTGGCCACCGTAGTCGGGGAGCTCGAGCGCCTGGCGCGGGCGGGTATCCCCGAGGCCACGCTCGAGCATCGGAAGGCGGTACTGCTCTCGCACCTCGAGCACGCGGCGGCGGGCGCCTCGGCGCGATCGTCCAAGGCGTATGCCGATGCCTATGTCGACCACTACCTCACCGGGGAGGGCGCGCTCTCGAGCGCGGAGCAGGAACTGGCGCTGGCGAAGGAGCTCCTGCCGACCATAACGCCCGAGGTGCTCGCCCAAGCGGCGCGCTTCTGGCGCGCGCCGGCCGGCGAGCGGGTGCTCGTCGCGTTTCCGGAATTCGCGCACGTGCGCCCGCCGACGCGTGAGTCCGTGCTCGCCCTCCTCGACTCGGTGCAGCACGCGCCGCTCGCTCCACTGGCCGACAGTGCGCGCGCCGTGGCGGAGGCGCCGCTCCTGGCGATCCCGCCCGTTCCGGGGAAGATCGTGCGTGAGACGCGCGACACGGTGGCCGGCATCACCGAGTGGACGCTCTCCAATGGCGCGCGGGTGCTCGTCAAGCCAACCGAGAACGATCCCGACGAGCTCCTGCTCCGGGCGTGGAGCCCGGGCGGCCTCTCGGTGATGCCCGACTCGCTCTTCTTCACGCCGGGGCGGATGGTCGCCCGCGTGATGAGTGAGGTCGGAGGCGTCGGGAAGATCGGCCAGGATGCGCTCGGGGAGGAGTTCGCCGCGCGCGGCGTGCGGTCGCTGAAGGTCGACATCGGCTTCGCCGATGAGTCGATCGATCTCGCCGGGTCGCCCAAGGCGCTGGAGACGCTCTTCCAACTGCTCCACCGGCAGTTCACCGCGCCCATGCTCGACTCGGCCGCGCTCTCGGGCTGGCAGAGTCTCGCCAAATACCAGCTCCACTCCGTCTCGATCGACGACCAGCTCAATCAGATGCTGGCCGGCGGCAACCCGCGGATGATGCCCGTGCAGACGCAGATCGCCGAGCTGGCCACGCTCGAGCAGCTCCGGGCGGTACACCACGACCGCTTCGGCAATGCTGGGGACTTCACCTTCACCCTGGTCGGTGCGATCACCCCGGAGGAGGTGCGCCCGTACGTGGAGCGCTACCTGGCGAGCCTGCCGAGCACGAAGGAGCGAGAGACACCCAAGAAGGATAATCTGAAGCCCTACCTGCACCGGGTGAACTCGATTCGGCCAGTGCTCCCGGTGCCGAAGGCGCAGACGGTCCTGGTGTTCGATGGGGCCTTCCCGTCCGCCCCGACCGACTACTTGCGCGAACGGGAGCGGCTCTCGGCGCTCACCGGGGTGCTCCAGGACCGGCTGCGCATGCGGCTGCGCGAGGAGCTGGCGGCGACTTACAGCCCGTCCGTGACGAGCGAGACGCTGGCGCTCCCCGACGAGCACTACCGAGTACTCATTGCCTTCGACGCCGCCCCCGAGCGGATGCACCAGCTCAACAAGGAGCTCATGAAGGTGCTCGCCGCGCTCCGCACCAATGGCGTGACGGCGGCCGAGGCGACACGCGCAGCCACGGTACAACGGCGTCAGCTCGAGACGCGGCTGCAGAGTAACGCGTACTGGATGGGTATGATCGGCCAGTACCACCGGCTCGGCATCCCGCTCGACGAGATCCCCGCGCCGTACCCGGAACAG
The DNA here is from genome assembly GCA_044463245.1 of Gemmatimonas aurantiaca. Classification (GTDB taxonomy): domain Bacteria; phylum Gemmatimonadota; class Gemmatimonadetes; order Gemmatimonadales; family Gemmatimonadaceae; genus JADGGM01. The sequence continues at coordinate 53,437 of JBIQMO010000009.1, read as the reverse complement.
GAAGTCACGCCGGCCGAGCTCCAGGCGGCCGCGAAGCGGTACCTGCCCGACGATGTGTACCTGCACCTGACCATGATGCCCGAGGACAGCACGAGCTACGCGAGGGGAGACAGCGCGACTTCGCCGACGCGCTCGCGCTTCACCTCTCCGCCGCTACCCTGAACGACGCCCCCGCTCGTCGTGCCCGAGCGTAGCTCCCTCGCCCACCGAGTCGTGCACGTCGCGAAGCAGACGTGATAGGGGTTCCCCCGGTCCGGCTTGTCTCATCTAGACGGCTGCATCGATCGCATCCTGCCTCTCGATGCGCCATCCGCCCGCCCATATTCGTGACTCCTCCATAGAATGACGACGCAATCCACGACCAGCGCGAACCACGCCGTTCACCCGTCGGCCGTCGGCTCCGGCTCCCGCGACGGGCTCCTCCAGGCAGCCTCACGCCTCCGCACCGAGATCGGCAAGCGAATCGTGGGGCAGGAGCAGGTGGTGGAAGAGGTGCTCATGGCGATGCTCGCCGGCGGCCACGCCCTCCTCGTGGGCGTCCCCGGTCTCGCCAAGACGCTGATGATAAGCTCGATCGCCGAGGCGATGCGGCTGGACTTCCGCCGCATCCAGTTCACGCCCGATCTCGTCCCCAGCGACATCACCGGCACGGAGATTCTGGAAGAAGACGCCTCCACGGGTTCGCGCCGCTTTCGCTTCGTGCGCGGCCCGGTCTTCTCCAACATCATCCTGGCCGACGAGATCAACCGCACGCCCCCGCGCACGCAGGCCGCGCTCCTCGAGGCGATGCAGGAACGGCACGTCACGGCCGCCGGGACGACGATGCCGCTGCCGAAGCCGTTCTTCGTGCTCGCCACGCAGAACCCGATCGAGCAGGAAGGAACTTACCCGCTCCCCGAAGCGCAGCTCGACCGCTTCCTCTTCAACATCCGCATCGGTTATCCAACGCGGCAGGAAGAGGTGGGGATCCTTCGTGCCACCACGGCGCTCGATGCGACGGAGCTCACGCCGGTGCTCGATGGCGAGCAGACGCTCTCACTCCAGCGAACGGTGCGAGGGCTGCCGGCCGCGGAGCCCGCGCTCGAGTACGCGGCCGACCTCGCGCGCGCAACACGCCCCGACAGCGACGACGCTCCGCCGATCGTCAAGCAGTATGTCCGCTGGGGCGCGGGCCCGCGTGCCGGACAGGCGCTCATCCTCGGTGCCAAGGCGCACGCGCTCCTCGACGGCCGCCACGCCGTGGCGCCGAAGGACATTCAGCGTGTTGCTTACCCGGTGCTGCGCCATCGCGTGCTGGTGAACTTCGCCGCCGAGGCGGAGGGGATCACCACCGAGAAAGTGATCGACGCGCTGCTGGAGCACGTGAAGGCACCATCGAGCACGCTCTCGCTCTAGCGCCACGGGCAGAATGTCGTCGCTCGCCACTTTCGCGCCGGTGCTCGACGCTGTTCGCGGAATAGGATGGCCCGCGCTGCACCGCGTGAGCAGCGCGGTGCCGGGTCCGCACATCTCCCGCGTGCGCGGTACGACCGCCGAATTCGTGGAGCACCGTCCGTACCGCCAGGGGGACGAGCCGAAGAAGATCGACTGGAAGCTGGTGGCGCGGACGGACCGCGTGTACATCCGCCTGTCGCAGGAGCGCGCGGTGCTCCCCACGATGCTGGTGCTCGACGCGAGTGGATCGATGGCCTTCCCCGCGCCCGCGAACGACAAGTGGGAGCTCGCCCGCCAGCTCGGCATCGGCCTCGCCGAGGTGGCACGCCAGAAGGGCGACCCGGTGGGGATGACGGTCGTGCACCCGGCGGGCACTCGCAGCGTCGCCCCACGTACGCGACGCACGGTTCTCGAAGAGATGATGCACGCGGTGGATCTGGCTCCAGCGGGATCCGAGCTCCTCGCGCCAGCCGTGCGCACAGCCATGCGGCGCTGCGCGCGCCTCGCACTCATCACCGACTTCCTCGGCGATGCCGATGACCTGCTCGCGGCCGGGCGTACGTTCGTGGCCGCGGGCGGAGAGCTGTACGTGATTCATGTAGTGGCGGCGGGCGAGCTGGATCCCGACCCGAAGAAGCTGCTGCTGGCCGATCCCGAGCAGCCGGCCTTCCGCCGGCCGATGTCGCGCCCTGCGCGCGCGGAGTACCTGCGCCGCTTCGCGGCGTGGCGCGAAGAGCTCGCGCGCGACTGGCGCCGCGCGGGCGCGATGTATTCCATGGTGGTGCCCGGCGCCGAAGGGATTCGCCGAACGATTCGAGGCATCATCAACCCGGGCGGCGCGGCCGCGGCGCGGCGATGACTTTTCTCGCTCCGATCTTCTTCTACCTCGGCGTCGCGGTGGCCGCTGGGGCGGTGGCGTTGCACTTCATCGTCACCAGGCAGCCGGCATCGAGTCCGCTCCCCACGGTTCGCTTCGTTCCCACGAGCTCGGTGCGCGTCACTACCGTCGCGCCGCTGCCGGAAGATCTGCTGCTTCTCCTCCTCCGCGTGCTGCTCGCGCTCATCATAGGCGCGGCGCTCGCGCGGCCGGTGCTCACGCCGGAGCGTCGCACGGTGGCGCACATCGTTCTGGCGGATGTCTCGCGCGCGGTAGGAGAGATCACAGCGGTGCGCGACAGCGCCAGAGCGATCCTGGAGCCGGGCGATGTGCTGGTGGTCTTCGACTCCGCTGCGCGCGTGATCGAAAGCGGGGCTGCCGACTCGGCCGCGCGGCTCGCGCGTACCGAGCGCGAAGGGCGACTCTCACCAGCACTCATCGCGGCGATGCGTGCGGCCTCGACGCTGCGCGAGAGGGCCGATTCGGTGGAGCTCGCGATCATCTCGCCGCTCCGCGCCGGCGAGGTGGACGGAGCCACACTCGCGGCCCGCGCGCTCTGGCCCGGACGGATTCGCACGGTCCGCGTGGCTACTGGCGCCGATTCCATGTCACTGGCGCCGGGCTTCTCGCTGCGCGCCGCCGCCGATGACCCGCTCGCGATAGCCGCGACCGCGGCCGGTGTCGTCGCGAACGACTCCGTGGTGCGCGTGGTGCGCGGAGCCGCGTCGGCGGCGGACAGCGCGTGGGCCGCGGCCGGTCGGCGCACGCTGGTGCGCTGGCCCGCGATGGATGCTCCGCGCGGTTGGGTAGCGCGCGCGAAGCCCGACACGGTGGCCGCGGTCGTGGCCGGCGAGGCGGCACTGATCCACTCCTTCGAGCGGCGCTGGCGGCTCGACAGCGCCGTCCACCCCACGCGGGTAGCGGCGCGCTGGGTGGATGGCGAGCCCGCCGCGATAGACCGCGCGGTCGGAGCCGGCTGCATTCGCGACGTGGCGGTGCCGGTTCCCACGCGCGGCGACCTCGTGCTGCGCCCCGCGTTCGGCCGTTTCGTACGCGCGCTCGGCGCGCCCTGCGAGGGCGTGGCGGGCGGGCCCGCGCTGGGCGATGCGGAGCTCCGCGCACTGGAAGGCTCGGGACCGCTCGCCGCTCGCGATGACATCCGCGCACGCGACATGGTAGCCACTCCGCTCGTACCCTGGCTCCTCGGTGCCGCGCTGCTGGTCGCACTGATGGAGCTGCTCCTGCGCCGTGGCTCGACGCCGCTCTGGTCGAGCGTGGATGAAGAAAGTTCGGCGCCGACCGCGCCCGGAGCGGCCGCGTGACGCCGCGAGAGATGGTGCGCCGCGCGCAACTGCAGTTGGCGAGCACCGTGGCGGTGGCTGCTCTCCTCTGGGCCGCGTCGCTCGTCATGGCGGTGTTGGCCATCGGCGCCGCGGCGGACGCTCTCGTCGATCTTCCAGCGGTCGCGCGCGCCGCGATGATCCCGCTCGCCGCGCTCGCCGGTGCTGCCGCCGCCGGCGCGGTACTCTGGCGCGGTCGCGCCGCGCGCTCCACGACTCGCGTGGCGCTCTGGATAGAGGAGCACGATCCGTCGCTGCGCTACGCGCTGGTGACCGCGATGGACCCGGAGATCGCGCCCGCGGAAAGCCACCGCGATCTGTACGCGGCGGCCAGCAGGGCGGACGTGCGCGGCATCGTGAGCCGCGCGTGGCGCCGCGCGCTCGGACGCGCCGTCATTGGTTGTGTGGTATTCGGCGGGATGCTGGCGATCCTTCAGCCGGGCGGTCTGCTGCGCGCCGCGGGCGAGGCGCTGGCTGGGCGGGCGGCTGGGGCGGGGCCAGCGCCGATGGCAAATCGCCTCCTGCACATCACCGCGCGCGTGCATCCGCCGGCGTACAGCCGGCTCCCCGCGCGGACCATCGATGAGCCGAGCAGCGTCGCGTCACTCATCGGGAGCAGCGTGTCGGTGGCCGGGAAGGGGAGCGCGGAAGGAGTCTCGGCCACCTTGGGTGAGGCGACGATCACGGGCGCCGGGGCGGGTGGCGGATGGGAGGTGGGTGTGACCATGCCCAGGGAGCCCGTGGTCCTCACGCTGCACGACCGCGCGTACAAGCGACTCCTGGTGCTCGAGCCGGTCACCGACTCCGCGCCCGCGGTGAAGCTGGAGCTACCGGCGCACGACACGACTTATCAGACCGTACCCAGAGGGAAGCTCGCGATCGAAGCGACGCTCACCGACGACGTGGGGCTCGCCTACGGCTACGTGGAGTACATGCTCTCCACCGGCGCCGAGGAGAGCTTCGAGACCAAACAGAGCAACGGCCCGCGTGTGAGCTTCGGGAACCAGCGCGCGGCCACGCTGCGCGCCGTCATCGACCTGGACACGATGAAGCTCGCGCCGGGGAGCGTGCTGCACATCCGCACCGTCGCCTTCGACTTCAACGATGTGACTGGACCGGGGAAGGGAGTCTCCGAGACACGCACCCTGCGAGTGGCGGAGCCGATAGACTCCACCTCGATCAACGCAGCACCACCGCTTCCCATAGACTCGCTGCTCATCAGCCAGCGGCTGCTCAACATGCGCACCGACACGCTGATCCGGAAACGACGCAAGCTGGAGCGCCAGACCTTCGAGCATACATCGTCCGGCTACAGCAACGTCCAGGAGAACATCCGCCAGCGTACGCTGGCCGTGATCGGGCTCCTGGAGGACAACGGCGTGGGCGGCTCCTTCGAGACCGAGGCGAGCACGAAGCTGCGTGAGGCGGCGGAGCTCATGTGGACCGCTCGCATGCAGCTCGGCATCGCGCAGCCCGACACGGCGATGCCCTATATGAAGAAGATCCTGGCGATCCTCGACGAGCTGCGCCTGGCGCACCGCTACTACCTGCGCGGGCTGATGAAGCCCGTGGCCGTGAACGTCGAGCGTGTGCGGATGACCGGCACCGATACCGCTTCCGCGTCGAGGCGGGAGGCGCGATCGGAGCTCGGCGACGCGCACGCCGCGCTGGTGGCGCGGCTCGACCGGTCGGCGGCGCTCGCGAGGTCGGCGCCGGCGGCTGCCGCGGACTCGCTGGTGTTCATCCGGGTCTCCGCGCTCGCGAGCGCTCCGGAGGCGGCGAAAGCGCTCGAGGAGGCGATCCGGCTGCTGCGAGAGGGGAAGTCCGCCGACGACATGCTCGCGCGAGTGCGGCGCGCCCTCGAGCCGCGCGCCACCATCGCGAGCGGCGCCGCGGAGTGGGCGGGGGTGCTGCCGTGACGACCTTCACCTTCGCGACCGCGGAGTACGCGTCCGGCGACTGGGAGAGCGCTCCCTCGCTCCCCGAAGCGGTGATCGACGCCGTGGCCAAGTTCACCACGATAGATGTCGCTCCCACCGGCGTGAACGTGAAGCTCGCCTCCCACGAGCTGTTCAACTACCCGTTCATCTGGATGACCGGGCACCTGCCGGTGCGCTTCACCGACATCGAGCGCCGCAACGTGAAGCGCTACGTGGAGCGCGGCGGTCTCCTGATGATCGACGACCACAACCACGACGTCACGGGGCAGTTCCACAAGACTGCGAACGAAGAGATCGAGCGCATCTTCGGCAAGATGACGCGGCTCCCCAACGACCACGAGCTGTATCGCTGCTTCTTCGTCTTCGACGACGGCCCGCCCAACACACACCACGAGCTGAATGGCTGGGGCGACAACCTGCTGCACAAATATCTCGACGCCGTGCTGGTGAACGATCGCATCGGGCTGATCTACAGCAGCAAGGACTACAGCTCCGAGTGGAACTTCCACGCCGACACCAAGAAGTTCATGCAGGAAGATCCCACCAAGTTCGCGGTCAATCTGATCGTCTATGCTCTCACGCGATAAGGCCGCGCGCTCCGCGGAGCTCCTCCTCCGCGTGGCGGTGATCGTTCTCCTCTCGTGGTACCTCGTGCACACGATCCGCGTGCGCCGCCACGGGCCCGAGGAGCGCACGTCTTCGGCGTCGCTGTGGGAATCGCTGGCGCGCTGGAGCACGGTGTCGGTACCGGAGCGTGTGCACGTGGCGCTGGAGCACCCGCCCTCCGGCGTGGAACGCGATTGGCTGGCGGCGCTCCCCGCCGCGGGCACCGCGGTGCTGTGGAGCGGGCCGTCGCTCGCTCCCACCGCGATAGCCATGGAGCCGCGCGCCGACCCTTCCGGCGGCGTGAACGTGAGCGTGGCGGCGCCCGAGAGTGCGATGGTGGTGCTGAGAGACACGCTCGGTGTGCTCGACAGCGCGCGTGCCACCGCCGCCGGCGTGCACGCGGTGATACCGAAGCCGCGCGCCGTCACCGACGCGGTGGTGGGACCCGTGGTCGCGCGCGCCGCGCCGCGCGACTCGCTCCATCTCGGGCGGCTGCTGGTGATCGGGAGCGCGAGCTGGGAGACGAAGTTCACCGTGGCGGCGCTCGAGGAGCGTGGGTGGAAGGTGGATGCGCACATCGTAGTGTCGCCCAAGGGCGACGTGCGTCAGGGCGAGATCGCGGCCATCGACACCGCGCGCTACTCGGCCGTGCTCGCGATCGACAGCACGGCGGGCCGCTACGGGGAGCGCATCGCGCGCTTCGTCCAGCAGGGCGGCGGGCTGGTGCTCTGGGCGCCCGCCACGCGAGCTCGGTCGCTGGCGCGGATCGCGCCCGGCGCCGCTGGAAAGCTGATCGAGGACGAGGGCGGAGTGCCGAGCGACAGCGCGCCGCGCCTGGCTCTCGGGCTGGCGCCCGTGGAGCGGCTCACCGACGACGCGATAGTGCTGGAGCGGCGCGGCGCCGACGTGAGCATCGCTGCACGCCGCGCGGGACGGGGCCGCGTCATCGAGACCGGCTACACCACTTCCTGGCGCTGGCGGCTGGCGGGAGGAGACGACGCCCCGGCGCGGCACCGGGAGTGGCTCGCGGGGCTCGTGGCGAGCGTGGCGTACACCGGGCGCACCAGCATCGCATCCCCGCCGACGGATGCCGCTCCCCTCGCATCGCTCATCGATCGGCTCGGCCCAGCCGCGCCCGAGTGGAAGGAGGCGGGGCTCGACCAGGAAATGGTCGCGCGCTGGGTGTTCGGGGTGATCTGCGCCGCACTCCTGCTGGAGTGGTCGTCGCGGCGGATTCGCGGAGTGAAGTAAGCGCCGGCTGGCTCGAGTACCGCAGCCCGTACCGCCCCCCGATACCGGAGTCTCCAGATGCACGAGAGCCCCCAATGCTGGCGGGCTCTCGTGGACTTTCACTCGGAGTACAACTCGTTCAAACCATCCACCCACCGCACCAATCGGTGAGTGTACCACATACATCGTGCACAACCTAGAAACACGGTGTGCTAGACACCCTCGTGTGTCCTGGAGCGACTTTCCATCCGCTCGTATATATAGACGCTCGAGAGCGGTGAAACCCCTACGTCGCGTGTGCTGCCGAGGAACGTCATCTCGATGTTTCGCGCTTCGTGCGGGTCACCCTCCTGCCGGAGGGTCCGAGCGCTCTCTGATGAAAGAGGGTCCCTGTCGGCGCTGCCCTTCGTCCAGCAGCGCCGCCGCGTCCCTGGCCGCGCCCAGCATCAGCTTCTGCATCTTCGGCATCACCCTATCGATGAGCTTCGTCAGCTCCTTGTCCTTCACCTTCCCCGGGTGCTCGGTCACGTAAGCCACGATCGGCGCGAGGAGTGAGTCTGACTCGGAACGGAAGCGCATCTGGATGGTCTCTATGCTGTCCACCTGCTCCTCGGTGAGCAGCAGCGAGTCGCGCATGCGGAGAATCGGCGCCACCGGGTCGTTCACCAGAGCGCGGAGCCGTGACCTCACCTCCTCCTCGGTGAGTGGTGCTTCCTCACCCTTCTCGCCGTGCCGCTCGAGCCCCAGCTGCTCGGCCAGCGACCGGCGTCGTGGCCCACCCAGGTCCAAGCTGACTCCGATCTTCACCTGGAACGGGCCGCTGAAGCGATGGTTGCGGTAGCGCCTCGCTTGCCCCTCGCCGAACTGTTGATTCACGCGATAGCGGAACTTGCGCGTCTCGGGATCGAAGCCATCCACGTACAGCAGGTTGGGGTCGATCGAGTAAGCGGCGCCCGTGGCCCGGCCTAGCGCGCTGTTCTGGAGTCCGGTGATGCGCAGCAGCGCCCCCACGGCATTGATCGTGGTGATCGAGATGTGCAGCCGGTCGCCGAATCTGCCGAGCCCCACGTTCTGCCAGGGGAGATTGATCCCCACATTGAAGTCGGGCTGCAGGCGCCATCCGGTTACGCAGCTGTTGCGACTCGCGAGCTGCCCGAGTTGCGATTCCAGACAGGCCCGCGTGCGAGCGGGTGCCGACGCGAGGAGCGAGTCCATCTGGCCCGCCAGCACGGGGTCGTCTACACGCGCCGGGTCGAAGATGAACGCGCGGTCGTTGTTGCGGCCATCGCCGTTGACGTCTCCCACCACCATCGGGGTGTAGGGCGTCCCCGATTGCAACGTGGTGTGGAGCTGCAGCGAAACCCACCTGCTGCCGAACGACGTGGAGAGCACGAACTGATGCCTGGGCTGCCGCCCGTCCGCCCACTCACGCAGGAACGGGTCGCCGCCGGTGCTTCCCTGGAAGCCACGCTCCTCTGCCCGGGTGCGCGTGTACGTGTAGGTGAGGTTCAGGGGAATCTTGCCAAAAAGTGGCGCGGGCGAGGCGATGCTCATCGACAGCTGCGCCGCGGTCGACTTCAGGTCCGACACGTAGCTCGTGACGTTCGCGAAGCGGTCGCTCACGCGCGACGCGCCCGGCGCCACGGCGCCGGTGCCTGGCACTATCGCGTCTGGTGCCACGAAGATGGGACGATCGGCTTCGGAGCCGAGCGTGAAGGCGGGAGTGCGCCGCAGGTTGAGGTCGATCCCGCTCTCGCCATCCACGCCGAGCGAGTACGTGCCGTTGAAGGTGAGCGGCCACCCGCCTATGGAGAGGCCGTTGACGGCGAGGTTCCCGCGCCAGCTCGTGGGGGCGTGGAACGACTGGTCGAACACGGACACGGCGGGCTGATTGGTGGAGAACTCCACCGGTGCTGATCCATCGAGACATGATGCGGGTACGGACGCGGGGTCGGCGACGTAGTCGCTCCAGGCAGGGAGCGGAGTCGCGTCGCCAACGCAGCTCAGCTGGCGCACGGTATTGGGGAACCCCGTCTGGTCCACCAGCGCCGCGATGCGCGTGGGCTCGATGACACCGCGGAAAGCGCCGATCCCGCCCGAGATCGTGAGCGGCCTTCGGCCGAAGAAGCCCGGTGGTCGCGGACGCGGAGTCCACGAGAAGCCGAGCCGCGGGCTCAGTCCCACATCGCGCGGCACCCGATCAGTGTGAACACCGAAGATCGAATCCACGGCCGGGTTGTAGTCCGGCGCCGTCCCGGAGCGGGCCATGTCGAGGCGGAAGCCGTATTCGAGCTGCAGCTTGCCGCCGGTGAGCCGCGATCGACCGCCGAGCCAGAGCGCGCCCCGCACGGCCCTGGTGGAACGCGAGGACGAAGAGAGTGTGCGCGAGTACGCCGCGGGACGGTTGGCGGCGAGGTCGTCGAGCGACTGGTAGGTGAAAGCGCCGAACGGGTTGGACGCGTTGAACGACGTCGCCCACTGCCATGTGACCGACTGCCCCAGCTTCACCTGGCTCCCGCCGCTCGCGCTGATCCATGAGAGCTCGTTGCTGGTCTCCCAGCTCCGGGTGCGGCTGCTACTGTTCCCCTCGGTACCGCCCCCGAAGTTCAGCGAGGTGATGCCGGTGTGTCCGTCCGCGTACTCCGCTCCCACGCGTACGTCGCCGTGTGGAAGCATGACGAACGGGCCGGTGTTCGATGACGAGCTGCTGAAGCTCGTGTTCAGCTCATCGATCAGCCCGTGCACGTACCCCGAGGCGGCCAACTTCAGTCCGTAGCTGCGTGAGCGGTTCCCTCCGCCCGATGAGGGGAACCCGGTGGCGGAAATGCCCGAGCCGAGCTGGTCGGACTGATTCGCGGTGCCCGTGAGCGTGAGCGAAGTCGTGGCGGAGGGAGTCACGTCGGCGCGCAGGAGGGCGGAGCGCCGCGTGCTGGTGGTCTGGTCGGGGATCTCGTCCGTGGTGAGCGGGACTCCCAGGTTGCCGAGCGTCGACGCGAGCGCGTCGATGGTATCGCGCGTGAGGCCGTACTGCTCGAGGCGCGGTCCGTCGAGCGAGGAGAGGGAGAGCAGGTCGCGCGTCGCGGCATTGTTCGAGAGCGCGAGGTTGAAATAGGCTGTGCCGCGTTTGATCGGGCCGCTCACTCCGCCGCTCATTTCGAGGTTGCGCGAGATCGGAGTGGGAGCGGCGGGATCGGCCCATGCCAGATGGGGGTCGGCGAGCCCGATACGGGCGCTGCCCTGCAACAGGTCGTTGCCCCGCCTCGTGGTGATGCTCATCTGCCCACCAGCGAAATTGCCGCGCGCGGGGTCGAAGGTGGTACTGGCCAGCTGCGCGCTGGCAATGGCGTCCGGTGGGAGCGCGCCGCCCGCGAAGGTCGAACCGTCGAGTAGTACGCTGTTCTGGTCGGGCGATGCGCCGAGCATCGAGTAGCCATTGCGCGAGCCGCCTACTCCGGGGATGGCCATGACTCCAGGCACCGCGGCCGCGAGCGCGTTCAGGTCGGACGGATCGAGCGAGAAGAGAGCGCCCGGCAGCGCGTCCTGCGCGTTCCCACCTATGTCGGAGTCTCGCGCGTCGGGCGCACGGGCGGCTCCCGCCATGACGGTCACGGAGTCGAGCCGCGCCGCTACGGGTTCGAGTACGATGTCGGCGGTTATCGCATTCGACTGCCCCAGCCGCACCGCGCGCACGGTGGTGGGAGCGTAGCCGATCATCCGCGCGGTCACCACGTACTGCCCTTCGCCCTCGCCGAACAGAACCGTGTACTCGCCCTCCTCGTTCGTGCGGGCGGCTCGAGAAATCCGGGACTGGAGCCCCGTTACGGTGATCGCTACGTCCGAGAGCGGGCGCCGGTCGGCCGAGCGCACGTGTCCCCGAATGATCTCACTGCTTCCCTGCGCCGACACGAGGGCGGGGAAGCATGACAGAGCCACGACGAGTCGCCACACGCCGCATGGGATGGGAGGAAGAGGTGTCGCGCCCGTCGCGGGCACCTCGCGACGGGTGGTACGAGCGGTGTCCTGTGTACAGGACATGTGGGGTAGGGGTCAACCCCTACCGGCTCCCCCCGACTGGCTGCCTCGTTCCCGCATTCGCACTGCGGGCCGCCGGCGGCCCGCTCTCCTACGTCGAAATGCTCGCCCGGAAGGACCTGGTCGGCGCGAAATTGAGCGGACTCTTGCGTTGTGCGGCGCCGGATTATATATAAGCCCATCTCCGCAGCAGGCGGTATACAAATTTGACGCACGTCCCTGTGCCCCAAATCCTCGGGGGCGTGCCAGATCGGACCGGTACCCTACGACCCCAGGTCACCCCTCGTGCGACCTGAAAGGTTTGCAGGTAGCGGTTCGGTAGTAGCCCGTCTGTAGTAGCCCAGCCGAAGTAACGCATCCGCAGTGCCTCGTCTTAAGCAACCCCCTTCCCTGATCCCGGTGCGTCCATTGTGCCGGTGTCCGGTCGCTTGCGCTTACACTGGCGAGCCGACTTCCCCACGGACGTCGGTTCTCGAGGGACACTGCCCGTCCCGATCCCACCTAAGGAGGCGACAAGACTCTCATGAGAGATGAGCGGCGTCACGGTCGAGGCATTGGCCTCACCTCACTACTGAGCTTTTTACTACTGAGCCTTTCCGGGTTCGCAACCCTGGGGGCGCAGACCCGTACCATTACGGGGCGTGTTACCGAGGATGGCTCGAGCCTGCCGGTACCCGCTGCACAGGTACTCGTGAAAGGCACGACGATCGGAACCGTCGCCGGTGACGACGGCGCTTTCACGATACGAGCACCGGACGGCGACGTGACGCTGCAGGTACGGCGAATCGGCTACCAGCGCGCGGAGGTGCTGGTTCCGGCAAGCCAGAGCTCGGTGGACATCGCGGTCCGTAAGGACGTCCTGCAGCTCGACCAGATGGTGGTGACGGGGCAGGCCACGGGAATCGAGAAGCGCAACCTGGCCAATGCCGTGGCCGTGGTGAACGCGGACGAGGTGAACAAGGTACAGTCGCAGTCATTCGAGAGTGCCCTGCAGGGGAAGGTTGCCGGCGCCAACATATCGGCCAATAACGGCGCGCCTGGCGGCGGACTCCAGATCCAGCTGCGTGGCACCACGTCCATCATCGGCAACTCCGAGCCGCTGTACGTGATCGACGGGGTGGTCGCCAGCAACGTGGCCATCGCCGGCGGTGCGAACGCCCTGACGGGTGCGTCGGGTAGCGGCATTTCCAGCAACCAGGACAACGCGTCCAACCGGCTCGCCGACCTGAACCCGAACGACATCGAGAGCATCGAGATCCTCAAGGGCGCATCGGCCTCGGCGATCTACGGCTCGAAAGCATCGAACGGTGTGGTCATCATCACGACCAGACGGGGGAAGCCCGGTGAGACGGGCCTGTCGGTCACGCAGCGGGTCGGATTCTCTCGCGTCAGCAACCGAATCGGCATGCGGCGCTTCGACTCCCAGGAAGAGGCGGTCGCCGCCTACGGAGCAGCCGCGGCCGACCACTGGCAGCCCGGGGTGTTCTACGACCACGAAAAGGAGCTGACGGATGGCTCCGCGCTCTCCACGCAGACGTCGGTCAGTCTCCGCGGTGGGACGGAGGATACCAGGTATTTCGCCTCCGGCCTGTACGAGTCGGATGATGGCGTGGTCACCAACACGGGCTTCGACAAGCAGTCGGCAAGGCTGAACCTCGATCAGACGCTGGGGTCCCGGCTCAAGCTCAGCATCAACTCCAACGTGGCGCACACGAACACGCGCCGCGGCCTCACCAACAACGACAACAGAGGCGTGAGCTACTGGGTGGCGCTCACCGGCGAGCCGACCTTCCTCGACCTCCGGCGTCAGCCGGACGGCAGCTATCCGGTGAACCCGTTCGCGCGGAGCAACACCAATCAGACGGCGGCGCTCGTGAACAACGAGTCTTCCGTATGGCACATGCTCGGCTCCGCGACCGCGACCTTCGACGCGATCACGGCCGACCGGCACAAGCTCGTGCTGACTGCCACCGGTGGATCCGACTTCTTTCACCAGCGCGACGACGTGTTCTCGCCGCCCGACCTGCAGTACGAGCAGTCGTCGGCGACGCCCGGCACTTCCGTGGCGGCCAACAGCAATTCGCTGAACCTCAATTTCAGCGCCAACGCGGTCTACACGTACGCGCCCAACGATGCCTGGTCGCTCACTACGTCGCTCGGCGGCAACCGCGAGTCGAGGGCACTCACCACGGAGCGCGTACGGAGCAGGAACCAGATCGGGGGACTGCGGAACATCGACCGTGGTACGGTGCTGAACGCCGATCAGAACAGGTCGCGCGTGGAAGACATGACGCTCTTCCTGCAGGAGGAGTTCAAGCTCCACGACCTCTATCTCGTGGCCGGCCTCACCGCGGACAAGAGCAGCGCGAACGCGGACGTGGAGGAGTACAACGTCTACCCGAAGTTCTCGGGGTCTTATCGCTTCGACTTCGGCAACAGCGTGCTCGACGCGATCAAGATCCGCGGTTCGATTGGCGCATCGGGCAACCTGCCGCTCTACGGACAGAAGTTCACGGAGCTCCTCGGCGCGAACGTGGACGGACTGCCCTCCACCACGCTGCTCGGCACCACCGCGAGGGGCGACATCCGTCCGGAGAAGGAGCGTGAGATCGAGGGTGGCCTGGATCTCTATCTGTTCGGGAACCGTGCTACCATCGGCGCGACGGCCTACGAAAAGCGGATCACGGACCTCCTGCAGCGGCGGCAGCTCGCGCAGTCTAGTGGGTTCACCACCGAGATCTTCAACGGCGGCGTGATGCGCACGCGAGGCATGGAGCTCGAGCTCACGGGTGTGCCGCTCGCCAGGGAGAAGGTACAGTGGACTACCGGCGCGACTTTCTCGCTGAGCCGCGCGAAGGTGCTCAGCCTGCCGGTTCCTCCCTATTTCGCCGGCGGTTTCGGCGGCCTCGGTCAGCCTCGCATCGCCGAGGGTGAGTCACCCACCCAGCTCGTGGGGCCGGATACGCTCCCCGATGGAAGCTCCACCATCCGGAAGCTCGGAGACATCAACCCGGATTTCCTCGCTGGATTCACCAACGACATCCAGTACGGCCGGGCGCGTCTCTACTTCCTCTTCGATTGGCGCAAGGGCGGCGACATCGTGAACCTCACCCGGTGGCTGTACGACCTCTCGGCGGCCAGCCCCGACTTCGGAGACATGATCACCGTCGGCGGCACGCAGGTTCAGGCTGGCCAGTACCGCCTCGATACCTACCAGAAGACCAAGCGGGTCTACATCGAGGACGGGTCGTTCGTGAAGCTGCGCGAGATCACCCTCTCGTACGACCTGAACCCCAAGTTCATCCAGAACGTCTGGAGCGGAGTGGAGAGCGTGAACCTGAGCCTCAGCGGGCGCAACCTGCTCACGTGGACGGATTATACCGGGCTCGATCCCGAGGTGAGCAACTTCGGGAACCAGCAGCTGGCGCGCAGCATCGATGTCGCGCCGTATCCACCGAGCCGGTCGTTCTGGTTCGCAGTCAACGTCGGCTTCTGAACGGGGGCGAGCTACTTATGAACAGCAGAACAACGGGGCGATCGTTCTGGATCGCATCACTCCTCGTCGCCCTGACAATCCTGTCGCCCTTGGGGTGCAAGGATTTCAACGTACCGGATTACAACAACTCCAGCATCGAGGATCTGACCACCAATCCTACCGCCTCGGGAATTGCCTCGGCGGCGATTGGTCTGATCAGGACCTCGCGTGACGACCGTGCCGGCGAGATCAACACGCTCGGCATCTACGGACGCGAGAGCTACAACATCCAGGTGAGCGAACCGCGGACGGTGACCAATACGCTCATCGGCCCTCTCGTCCAACAGAACGGGGGTGGGTTGATGTTCGGCGGCTACCAGACGATCCGGAGCGCCAACATCATCCTGGAAGCGGTCGACAAGGTCAGCGAGCTCTCGGATGCGCAGAAGGAAGGCGTCCGCGGATTCACGAAGGTCTGGGAGGCGCTGGCCTTCCTGCGGGCGATCGAGGTGCGCGAACGGCTGGGCATACCGCTGGACGTGGCCGTCGACGCCACCGGCGACCCGGCGCCCATCGCCAATCGCGATGCGGTGTATGCGAGAATAACGCAGTTGCTGGGCGAGGCACGAGCCCACCTCGCATCGGCGGGAGGGGCCTTCTACTTCGCCCTCCCCAGCGGGTTCGAGGACTTCGACACTCCGGAGCAGTTCGCGAAGTTCGCGGCCGGCCTCCAGGCGCGGGCGCTCGTATATCACGGCGAGTTCGGCCCGGCGCTCGACGCCCTGACTGCCTCGTTCGTCGACACCACCGCCAATCTGGACATCGGCGTCTACTACCCCTACAGCACGAACGCGGGTGACGCGCAGAACCCGTTGGCGGATCCGGTGACTCGCTTCGCCCATGACTCCGTCTGGGCGCAGGCCGAGGAGCGAGCCGATGAGACCAAGGACCTTCGCGTTCAGCGCAAGCTCGTGAAAATGAGCGCGCCGTTCTCGCTCCCGTCGTTCAGCATCACCACCAACTACCAGTACAAGATCACGGCGGAGCGCCAGGTGTCGGCACCGCTCCCCGAGATGCGCAACGAAGAGCTGGTGCTGCTGCGTGCGGAGGCCAACATCGGGCTGACCAACTATTCGGACGCCATAAAGGACATCAACGCAATTCGCGTGAAATCGGGCGGCCTGCAGCCGATCCCGGATCCGTACCCAGGCGACATCCTCTCCGCCCTTCTTTACGAGAAGCGCTACTCTCTCCTCTGGGAAGGTCATCGATGGCTCGATCTGCTGCATTACGACAGGCTCTCCGAGCTGCCCAAGGCAGCGCCGAACCACAAGATCTTCGACGCGAATCCGTACCCGGTGAGCGAGTGTGCACCGCGCGACCCGGAGCCAGAAGGATGCAAGGCGATCGACGGCTTCTGATTTACCCGATGCTTCTTGCGTCGGCCGCGCTGTGCCTGGTGACCCCGACACCCGGCACGGCGCTGGCGCGCGGCTTCGATGAGGAGGTCGGAGCCGTGCCGCCACGCGTGGCCGCTGACACGACGATATCGCGTCCGGATCTCTATCGCATCAACCTCCAGCCGGCCGCGATCGGGAGCGGTGCGTCAGGACTGGCCAAGCTCACGCTCGCCCAGTCGCCCTTCGGGATAGCGCTGACACCCGACGGTCACTTTCTCTTCGACGTCGAGGTGACCGTCACCGGTCTGCCGAAGCCATCCAGCTTCGGCCAGTTCTCCACGTACGTGGCGTGGGCCACGACGGAGAACCTCGATGTCGCACGTCGCCTCGGCACGGTGACTCCGGGGAAGCCCATCACGGCCCAGGTGGACTATCACAAGTTCATCATCCTGGTGACCGCCGAGGCCGATGCACGCGGGGACCACTGGAAAGGGCCGGTGGTGCTTCGTGGCCTCTCCGCCAGCATGTACCTCGACAACTTCTCGGGGAAGACGTTTTTCAACAACGGGTTTCCCCAATGAGGCGCGCCCGTGGTTGGATGATGGCGGCCATCTGCATGGCTGCGGGTATTGCGCTGTTCGCTGGTGGCGCGGCGGCCCAGGAGAGTACCAAGGACTCGAGCCGCTCGGCCATGCCGCCCATGCCGTCGCATGACATGCATGGGATGCACGAGATGGGTGACGGGGTTCGTATGCCGCCCATGCCGAAGGGGATGCAGATGACTCCGATCCCGGGGATGGAGAACGTCGCGCCCAGCACGACGCCCTTCCTGCCGGGAGCAGGGATCGATCCGTCGACTCTCACCCAGGCCGTGCCGATGAAGGCCGTGCGGCTGGAAGACGGCGATACCCTCGATCTCACCGCGATGCTCGTACAGCGTAAGCTCTACGGGAAGTCATACATCATGTACGGCTTCAACGGCCAGTATCCGGGGCCGCTGATCAGGGTAAAGCAGAACGCCACGATCGTGGTGCGTTTCAGGAACGAGCTCGACATGCCCTCGAGCATCCACTGGCATGGCGTGCGGCTGGAAAACCGGTACGACGGCGCGGTAGGTGTGACGCAGGAAGCCGTGCCGCCGGGCGGGAGCTTCATCTACCGGGTCCACTTCGTGGATGCGGGACTCTACTGGTACCATCCTCACGTTCGTGAGGACATCCAGCAGGCCCTCGGGCTGGCGGGCAACATGATGGTCGACTCGCCGGATCCCGATTTCTACAGTCCCGTCAACAGAGAGGAGATGTTGCTGCTCAGCGATCTCCTCATCGATGACCACGGGATCTTTCCATTCGGAAAGGAGACCGCCGACTTCGCCATCATGGGACGTTTCGGCAACCTCTTCCTGGTGAACGGGGAGCCGGACTACAAGCTCGAAGTAAACCAGGGAGATGTCGTCCGCTTCTTCGTTACGAACGTCGCCAATGCGAGGATGTACAACCTCAACGTGGGCGGCGCGAAGCTCAAATTGGTGGGAGCCGACCTGGGTAAGTACGAAAACGAAGTAATGGTGCAGAACGTGGTGTTGGCGCCGGCCCAGCGGTACATAGTCGAGGCCCGCTTCGACAGCGCCGGGACCTACGCTCTCACGAACAGGGTGCAGGGGCTGAACAATTTCCTGGGGGTTTTCGTCCCCGGGGTCGACACGTTGGGGACCATAACGGTACTCCCCCGGCGCTCTCCCGAGAACTACGCCAAGCAATTCAACACACTCCGCTCGAACCCGGAGGTCACCGCCGACATCGAGCGTTACCGGAAGTACTTCGACGGGCCGCCCGACAAAGACCTCCTGCTCACGATCAACATCCAGGGGCTGGCCGTCCCGCTCACCGCCTTCATGAGCGTCGACACCATGTACTTCCCGCCAGCCGAGTGGGTGGATGGGATGCCGGACATGAACTGGGCGTCCACCGCCAACGAGGTCCACTGGATCATGCGCGACCTCGGCTCGAAGAAGGAAAACATGGACATCGACGACTGGACGTTCCAGAAGGGTGATCTGGTGAAGATCCGGATCTCCAATGATGGAAAGTCGATGCACCCCATGAGTCATCCCATCCACTTTCACGGTCAGCGTTTCCTCGTGATATCGCGCAATGGCGTACCGCAGAAGAATCTCGTCTGGCGCGACACCGTGATCATCCCGGTGGGCACCAGTGCGGAGATCCTTCTGGAGGCAACCAATCCGGGAAAGTGGATGGCGCATTGTCACATCGCCGAGCATCTCGAGTCCGGGATGCACATGGTTTTCACCGTTGCACAGTAGCCCCGAGTGGTTCGTGGCGTCGCCTACCGTCATTGCAGTAGCCCTTCCACAGAGGCCCCAATGAGGACACGAAAAAGAAGCCAGATCGCCAAGACCGTGGCAGCGACGGGAGTCGCCGCACTCACCGCGCTCGCCGTTGCTGCAGCGCCGACGGCCGCACAGCAGAGCTTCGCCCCCGGGGTGCTCCCCGGTGTGAAGTACGGCGGCAGTTCCAACATCAAGGTTCTGGGTCACATCCCGCTGGGCGGCTACTTCCGCGTGATGGACAACGAGATCGAGCAGGAGCTGTCTCGGCCCTACGTCTACGTGTCGCAGTCACGCGACCGGCAGGGCTTTTCCATCATCAGCATCAAGGATCCCGAGAACCCGAAGGTCATCTACAGCTGGAAGATCGAGAACGCCGAGCTGCACGGCGGTACCGGAGGGATGGACGGGAAGTATTTCAAGCTGAATACGAAGCAGGGCGCCAAGTACTACTACATCCAGTCGCTGCAGTTCGGCGGCTCGGGCCCTGATGCCGACCTCGGAGCGGTGGTGGCCGATGTCACGGGCCTCCCCGACACGAGCAAGGTCAAGATCGTGGCCCGGATCAGGTATCCCGAAGCTCCTGGCGGATTCCACAACATCTTCGCCTATAAGCACTCGAGCGGCCGCGTACTTCTTTTTGCGACCGTGGGTGGTCCATTCGCGCTGGTCTACGACATGGAGAAGGTGGTCGCCGGCGACAAGAGCGGAGGACTCATCGGCAGGGTGCCGATCCCGGAGAACTCCAGTACTGCCTATGGCCGGTCGGGGTATCACGACTTCCAGGTCTTCTACGACCCCGCTTCGCGGCAGGATCGATTCTACGGGGCCGGTCGCGGCGGCTACTACGTGTACGACGTGAGCCAGCCGGAGACACCGAAGCTCATCACGTCGATCGTCGGCTCGGCGGGCATAACCTCGGGGCATACCTTCACGCCCGATCCAGAGCAACGCATCGTCGTCAGCGAGACCGAGTATCAGTACGCGCCATTGCGTATCTTCGACCTCGCCGAGGGACTGAGCGGAAAGGTGCAGACCATCCATCGGCCGATAGGCGCCTGGACCGCGGACTGGCGTGACCTGTCACACAACCACGAGGTGCGCTGGCCGCTCGTCTTCGTATCTGCCTACGAAGATGGTCTGCAGGTCTTCAGCATAGAGGACCCGCAAAACCCGCAGACGGTGGCGTGGTACTACACCTGCCATTGCAGGCACGAGTCGGGCTTCGGTGGTGTGCCAGCGTGGGAAGGGACGAGCGTGATGAACGGCGCCTTCGGCGTGAAGATCCGCGATGCCGACGGTCTCATCACGATCAGCGATACCAATACCGGTTTCTGGCTCTTCCGGTTGGAGGGATTCAACGGCTGGAAGGGATCCGAGGTAGGGAAGCCGAATATCTCGAGCTCGCAGGACTGGGACAACGGCCCCGTACCGCGAGGCGCCGCCACTACCACGACGGCCGCGCGGTGACACGTCGCGCCCCAGGATGAGGAGTATCGTTTTGCGGTATAGTCGTCTCGCGCCGCTCGGAGCGATGGTGGTGCTGTCGCTTGCCAGCATCGCTCCGGCTGGTGCCACTCAGCAGAATGTAGCGAGCTCGATCCTGCCGAACGTGAAGATCGGCGGTAGTACCAACCTGACTCTCCTGTCCCACATACCACTCGGCGGCTTCTTCAGGGTGAGCGGCATCGAGGTAGAGGAGGAGCTCGCCCGTCCGTACGTGTATGTCACGCAGATGCTCGACCGCGCGGGGTTCAGCATCGTGGATATTCGCGACCCGGAGAAAGCCAGGGTGCTCTATCGCTGGCGTTTCCCGGACGCGAAACCAGCCGGTGGATTGGGGGCGCTGCAGCCGCGCTACTTCAAGAGCAAGGGGCGTTACTACCTCGTCGTCGGCACCGAGTTCGCTCCCGAGTCGCCGAATGCCGATCTCGGGGCCGTGATCTTCGACATCACATCGCTTCCCGACACTACGAAGATCAGGGAAGTCGCGCGGATCCGATCTCCGAGCTTTCCGGGAGGTTTTCGCGCGATCTTCGCATACAAGCACTCCGACGGGCGTGCCCTGTTATTCGTAGCCCCGAACGGGCCACGCGTCGAGATCTACGATCTCGATCGTGTTGTGGCGGGCGAGGGTAGCTCGGCGTTGATCGGAACTGTCGGGATCCCGGGTAACCCGGAATCCGTGGCGGGTTATGCCGGCTATTCCGATATCTATGTGGGCTTCGATCCCCGATCCCACGAAGATCGCTTCTACGGTGCCGGTAGCGGCGGCTATTTCGTATTCAACGTCACACGGCCGCAGTCACCCAGGCTGCTCACTTCCGTGGTGGGATCCGCCGGGGTGACAGAAGGGAGCAGTATCGCGGCTACGCCGGATGGCCGCCATCTGGTGACCGGTACGGGGCTCCAGTACTCGCCGCTTCGTATCTTCGACGTCGAGCCGGGATTGTCGGGCAAGGTGCAAACCATCCACCGTCCGGTGGGTGCGTGGCTCGCCGATTGGCGCGACGCCATCCGGGGCCACGAGATCCGTTGGCCGCTGGTATTCGTCTCCTCGCTCGAGGATGGGCTCCAGGTATTCAATATGACGGATCCGGAGAATCCGCAGACCATCGCCTGGTATTACACCTGCCAGTGCGCTCATCAATCCGGATTCGACGACCTGGTGCAGGACCGTGGCAATACCGTCATCAACGGTGCATTCGGCGTGGATGTGCGCAACTCGGACGGGCTGATTGCAGTGAGCGATGCGAACACCGGATTCTGGCTCTTCCGGCTCGACGGGTTCGGTGCCTGGAAGGGTGAAGATTTCGGCGTGCCCAACGTGAGTAGCGCGCAGGACTGGGACAGGGGGCCGCTGGAAGCGACGGGTACGATCAACCTGATTCCCTAGCGCCTGTTCTACACTCTGGTCGCCGCTCGGCGGCTCGTCGCGCCGTACCGGCGACGCACGTGAATGGGGTTCAGGTCGGCTGGGGTTCAGATCCCGCCTCCTGATCGAAGCAGGAATGAACAGACAGGGCCGTCGAACACCGTACACTGGTGTTCTGCGGCCCTCTCTCGTTTTGTTCGACGTCGCTTCCTGCTCCCTGTCGTGCCCCACCAACCTCTGCTGCACACACCGCTCTGGCGCGCCGGCACGGAGTTCCACAATTTCGAGCATGGACATGCCGCCGCGGGTCACGGCAGCGCTCAGCGACCGCTACCAGATCGAGCGCGAGATAGGCGCCGGAGGGATGGCGCTCGTCTACCTCGCGCGCGACCGGAAGCTCGACCGCGAAGTCGCGCTCAAGGTTCTCCGCGCGGAGCTCGGCGCGGTGCTCGGCGCGGAGCGCTTCCTCGCGGAGATCAAGATCTCGGCGCGGCTCGATCACCCGCACATCCTCACGCTGATCGACTCCGGCGACGCCGACGGCATGTTGTACTACGTGCTCCCCTACGTGCGCGGCGAGTCGCTACGCGCGAAGCTCGATCGGGAGCGGCAACTCGGTCTCGACGAGGCGCTGGCGATCACGAAGCAGGTCGCGAGTGCGCTCGACTATGCGCACCGTCAGGGACTGGTGCACCGGGACATCAAGCCCGAGAACATTCTGCTCCAGGAAGGCGAGGCGATCCTCACCGACTTCGGCATCGCGCTCGCCGTCAAGGAGGCCGGTGGTAACCGGCTCACGCAGACCGGCCTGTCACTCGGCACGCCCCAGTACATGAGCCCCGAGCAGGCCACCGGAGACAGGGGCGTCGACGCGCGCAGCGACGTTTATTCGCTGGCGTCGGTGCTATACGAGATGCTCGCGGGCGAACCGCCGGTCACGGGCGCGAACGCGCAGGCCATGATCGCCAAGCTGATGACCGAACGCCCCACACCAGTGCGTGTGTTGCGTGACACCGTCCCCGAGGCGGTGGATGCGGCCATAGCGAAGGCACTTGCCAAGACGCCCGCCGACCGGTTCGGCAGTGCCGGGGAGTTCGCGCGCGCACTCGAGCTTGGCGCTTCCGACGCCGCGAAAGTGGAGCGCGCGGCGCGTCCCAAGGGCCGCCGACTCACCCTGCTCGGAGCGTCGATCGCCGTAGTCATCGTCGCCGCCATCGTCGCCGGCGGAGCATACGCGATGCGCGGCCGGTCATCGCGAGCCGATGTCGCCGCGGTACTCGGCCAGAGTAGCCAGCTCACTACCTCCGGTGCCGTCATCGCCCCCGCGATCTCCCCCGATGGAAAGCAACTCGCGTATTCCACGAAACACTGCGCGCAAGGTTCCTGCGCGTACTCCGTGGTGGTACAGGATGTGGGTGGGGCCACCACGAGGACCATTCTCGAAGGCGCCGATGCGACCGAGGTACTCGAGTGGAGTCCGGATCGGCGCAACCTGATTTTTACAGGTACGCTCGAGGGCCGCACGGGCGCGTACCTACTCTCGGCGCTCGGCGGGAAGCCGCGATTCCTGACCGGCGGACCGGCCACCTTTTTTGCCGACGGTGACTCGTTGCTGATCGGCCCGGAATTCCATCCGGACTCGGTGTTCTGGTTGGGTGTCGCGGGTCTCGATGCCATCGTGCACGACAGCATCCGCGTCCCCGGTCCTGGCCTGGTGCTCGCATCCTTGTCGGTGACGCCCGGTACCGGCTGGATTCTCGCGCTCGTCATCCAGTATCCCCACGGCCTCTGGCAGATCCTCGATCGACGGGGGAGGGTCACCGACCGGCTCGTCAACGACTGCACCTGCGGAGGCATAGCCACGAGCGATGCGATCTGGCTGGCGCGCTCCGGCGCCGCGATCGGAGAATCGATCGTGCGCATCGCCCTCGATCGTACTACCGGCCGTCTGGCGGCGCGACAGGACACGATGGCCACGGGCCTGTTCACCAACTTCTCCCTGACCTCCGATGGCGCCCGGATGGTCATGGACCACGGCACGTACGACTACAACGTGTGGGCCCTCGGCATGGCCGATGTGCTCGGGGGCAACTTTCCCGTGGATCGGCGGATACTCCACGCTTCGACGCGGGTGGATGCGGTGGTTTCGCCCGACGGCGCGAGGCTCCGTGTGGCGCGATCGGTGCCTGACGCATCCGGTCGTGGGGAGCCGCGTTTCAGCTTCATGCCCTTCGAAGGCGGAACCGAGACGACGCTCGGCATTGCCAAGATCTTCGATCTACGCTGGGTAGACTCCACGAGCGTCAGTATAGCCACGCAGACGCCGGGCGGGTTGCATCTCGCGGTGAGGAACATCCACACCAACGCGATGAGCAACGCGCTGGACCTCCCGGATTCCGCCGTGCTCTCCGTGTCTCCGCTCGCGAATGGGTGGGCATGGATTCCCCCTTCGGCAGACCGGGTCATGGTCCGACAAGGTGCACGCACGCGCGAGTTCCCCAAGCCGGCGAGCTACGTGTTCATCTACGATCTGGCAGTGGACCAGGCGCGACAGCGCCTGTTCTACGTGGGCTCGCACCAGTCAGCCGTCGACTCGATCGGCGTAGGTGTCATCGACCTCGCCAACGGGTCGATGACACCCTGGGCCACTCTCGCCGGTACCAGTGTGAACCTGACGGTCCTCTCGGACGGTGCCGTTCTCTTCGCGCTCGAGTCGGCGCCGGAGTCCTACATCTTTTATCGTCTCACCGGCCCGGGGCGTTTACAGCGCGTCGGAACTTCACCTCTGCTCGCACGGGCCGTCAGCGTCTCCAGCGATCTGAAACGCGCCGCCGTCACCACCCGCGACTACCGCGCGGACGCGTGGATGAGCGACGTGATCACGCGGTAGCGCCGACGTTTGTACAGCCCGTCTCCACGTTGAACCCTCTCGAGTCGATTCCACACCCAGCTCGCCCGGTAGCCGGCCCGCCGAGACGTACTGCCGCTCGAACCATCGATGCGTTCAGGCACGATTATGAGTGCTTCTCTCCCGGTGTTCCTGCCAGAGCCGCAACGGAGTCGCCTTGATCACGGGGGAAGGCGAATGTGAAGCTGATGTCCGAAGGTTGCCGATAATTCCGGGCTGTAGCGCGGGATCTGGGTCGAGCTTCCCGCGCGTCGGGAGCGCAGTTGGCACACCGCCCCCGGCAGAGGGCCGAGGCTGGTCTGACCGGCCGCTTGACCTGGAAGTAATGGCGCGTAGGTTACAGTATTGTAAGTTACAGCATTGTAACCAAGCTCTCCTGATGCGGCTGCCCCTCGCCCTCTACCCATCCTCACCGCCGTGCAACAACCCGTATTCGACCGCGAGCGAGAGAAAGCCGAGCTGGACCGCGCTTGGCGGAGCGGGAAACCGGAGCTCCTCATCGCCGCCGGGCGGCGCCGTGCCGGTAAGAGCTACCTGCTCACGCGATATCTGCAGGGGAAGGACGGGCTCTACTACCAGGCCACGAAGGCGACGAGCCGCGAACAGCTCCGCACGCTGAGCCAGATAGCCGCCACGCAGTTCCAGCAGGCAGGGCTGGGCTTCGCCGGCGGGTTCCCCGACTGGGAGAGCTTCTTTCGCTTCGTCGTCCAGCAGGCTGCCGGACGGCCCTTCCTGCTGATTCTCGACGAGCTGCCATACTTGCTCGAGGCGGTGCGTGGCTTCGGAACGCTCCTCCAGCGGGTGTGGGACCATGACCTGGCGGACACTCAGGTCAAGCTCATTCTGAGCGGATCCTACGTCTCGGCGATGCGGCGGCTCACGGCCGCGGACCAGCCGCTCCATGGACGCAAGACGGGAGCTCTCGCCTTCGCTCCCTTCTCGTACCGGGATGCCGCGGAGTTCGTCCCCGACTATTCCGCGCGCGACAGGATCGTGGCCTATGCGACTTTCGGAAGTCTCCCCGGCCAGCTCGCACTGATCGATCCGGCGAAGAGTATCGAGGAGAATGTAGCCCTGCAGATGCTGAGCCCGAGCGGCCGCCTCTCCGACGAGGCGGAGCAGCTCTTCGATTCCTTCCTCAAGGACGCCGGTGTCCACTACTCCATCATGCGCGCCATCGCGAGCGGAGAGCAGAAATGGAGCCGGATCACGAGCCGGGTCGGCAAAAATTCCGCTTCCCTGAGCCGGCCGCTCGAGTGGCTGCAGAACATGGACGTCATCACCCGTATCATCCCGGTGACCGCCACGCCGCCCGGAAACCCGAAGAGGGCCATCTATCGGATCACGGACCCGTACCTCGCCTTCTGGCACAGGTTCGTGGCGATGATGCGCGCGACTGGCTCGGACGATCTGATGGAGCCTCGCGAGCTCTGGGAACACTATATCGCGCCGGGGCTCAGCGACTACATGGGCCAGGTGTTCGAGTCGGTCTGTCGGACTTTCGTCGGCCGTAGTCGGCATCCACGGCTGCCGTTCCGCTCCGTGCGGGTCGGCGAATGGTGGTCGAGCGACTCGACGGAGCAGGTCGACGTGGTCGCGCTGGGCCGCGACGGTGAGCTGCTGGTGGGCGAATGCAAGTGGGGCTCGATCGCACGCGCCGATGTCGAGTCCCTCGAGCGGCGCCGCGATCTGCTGCTCGAGGAGATCGGCGGAGTGACCAGTGCGCATCTCGCGATCTTCGCTGGCAGCCAACTTCGGGATCGCGATGTGGCGGCGCGGATCGAGCGCCGCGAGATCCTTCATTTTGCGCCCGACGACCTGTTCTGATTCAGGAAAGGCTGGGGGAGCAGCTCGTACGCGTATACGTCACGCGCGTTCAGCACGCGGGCCACCGAGGGCGTCTGGCCAGAGAGCAGCGTGGTCCGGGTGAGACCCAGTATGGCGAATCCGGTCGAGTTGAATTATACTAAATAGTATAATCCTGCCAGGTATAATGAAGCATCGTATCCACCACCCGACTGCACCCCCGGAAAGTCCCTTCCAGGCCGGCCGTCGACTCAACGCTTCGGAGCTCGTCGACCGGGAGGCCGAAGTGCACCAGGTATACGACGCCATGCGCCGCGCGGGGAAGCTCTGGGTCATAGGCCCGCGTCGTTACGGCAAGACTTCCCTCGTCCACGCCGCGCGCGAGACCGCCGAAGCAGAAGGGGTAGCGGTGCTCTGGGTAGACGCCGAGGCGTTTGCGAACGTCGAGATGCTCGCCGCCGGGTTGCTCGCTCAGGCCACGAGGCGATTGGAGCCTCGCATCCAGCGAGCACAGACGGCCGTGTCCTCGTTCTTCGGCAGGCTCCGGCCAACCGTTGCCTACAACCCGGGTGATGGGAGCTTCTCCGTGAGCTTGGGGGTCGATGCCGCCGCGGCCGGCGGCGCGGTGCCGCTCGTCACGGATGTACTCGATGGGATCGAGAAGTGGGCGGCGAGGTCGAAGCGCCGAGTCGCCGTGGTGATCGACGAGGTGCAGGAGCTCCTCGAGAAGGCCGGCCGCACCGGAGAGGGCCAGTTCCGCGCCGCGGTCCAGCAGCACGAGCGCGTGGGCTACATCTTCGCCGGGTCGAGAGCGCGCTACCTGGCCCGCGTTACCAGCGAGCCGGGCGCGCCCTTCTTCAACCTCGGCTCCAAGCTCTATGTCGGATCGGTTCCCGACACCGACTTCCTAGCGTTCCTGGACAGTGCCTTCGCCCGCGGCGGCTTCGCTCTCGCGCCGGAAGCGATCGCGGAAATCCTCGACCTTGCGGAGCGGGTACCGTACAACGTGCAACTGCTCGCCGATGCATGTTGGACCGAGCTGTCGCTTCGGCCGCCTGCGGCCCGTGCGCGCTGGAACGCGACCGAGGTGCGCGCCACGGCGGAGGCGATGGTGCGGAAGCTCGATCCGTACTACAGTCCACAGTGGCTCCAGCTCAGCGGCCCACAGCGGACGGCGTTGCTCGCCGTGGTGCACGAGGGCCAGACTGGACTCACGAGCAGTTCGGTGCTGCGGCGCTACCACCTCACGGCCTCGGGGATGCAGAAGGCGCTCGGTGGGCTCCTCGCCAAGGGCGTGGTGTTCGAGGAGCAGGCCGCGGGAGCCACGCGACTCCGGCTCCAGGATCCCTTCTTCGGCATCTGGGTCCGGCTCTACGCGGCCGCGCCTTCGGTACGGCCATGACCCGGTAGTCGAGCGCCGGAGCGCGGAAGTCGCCGCTTGTCGTCCAATGTCCCGGATTTGATGTCTTGCCATCGCCACGTTTACCAATTCGCCCATGTTTACTGCAGCAGTAAACATGGGCGAATTGGTAAACGTGGCCCCTCACCTCCCCCTCTCCACCATCCTCTGCGCGAACCGCTCGGCCAGCGCCGCTATCGTGAGACTCGGGTTCGCACCCACGGGACCCGGCATCACCGACCCATCCGCCACGTAGAGTCCGGGCACTCCGAAGACCTCCCCCCATTCGTCGGTCACTCCTTCGCCAGTGTGCCGCCCCATCGGGCAGCCGCCGAGCGGATGCACGGTGATGACCCGCTTGAAGAACCACATCGGGTTGTCGACGAACTTCCCGCCCCAGGTGTCGACGATGTCACGCATCGCGCCGCGCATCCGCTCGAAGTGCTTCGACGAGTTGCGGGTGTTCCAGTCGATGTCCAGCCACCCCTCCGAGAGGCGCATCACACCGTCGGGAGTGTCGCGCCCCATGCCGAGGAGCGGGAGCGAGTCGGACGATAGCGAGCATTCGCCCAGCAGACGCGACATGTCGTCGCTGATGGAGCTGTCGGAGGCGCCGCCGAGACGCGCCCTCAGACGCTGCCACGCGAAGTAGATGGCGCGGCGCGCGAATCCCATAATGTCGGTTGCCTCGGCGAGCCAACCCATGAAGGCAGGGTAGCCGGCATCCTCGAGGTACATCCCGCGCGCTCCGCCGAGCGACGGGTCGTCCAGCGCATCGGGATAGCGGATCGCGCTGGTGATCACCGGCCCGTTGGATGGCTCCAGCGCCCTGCCGCGCTCCACGCCATCGCTGCTCTCGCGGCAGCGGATGGCGAAGGAAAGCAGATCGCCGTTCCCGCAGAAGCGCGTCCCCAGCAGCTTGTGAAGCCCGCCGAATGCTTCGCGATTGCGGAGCAGCAGGTAGGTAGTGCCGAAGGTGCCGGCCGAGAGTATCAGCCGGGTGGCGGAGATGGTGGTGCGGGGGAGCTTGCCGATATCGAGCGGCGTGCCTTCGCGCTCGAGGTCGTGGCGGACGTAGCTCACCGTGAAGCCTTTGCCGCCCGCGCGCGGCGCGAAGGTCTTCACCTCGCAGAGCGTGCGCAGCTCGGCGCCCGCGCGCTGCGCCGCGGAGAGGTAGGTGTAGTCGAGCGTGTTCTTGCTTCCGGTGTTGCACCCGGCATCGCACTCGCCGCAGAGCGTGCAGGTGAGCCGCGTGCGGCCGTGCAGGTTGCCATGCGGCTCGCGGATCGGCTCGCCGGGTACCGGTGCCTCGCCGTCGTTGCCGAAGGTGACGGTGAGCGGCGGGAGCATCCAGTCGAGCCCGCGCTCCTTCGCCGCGTGCTGCATGGCGCGCGTCTTGGGTGTCTCGGAGTACGGACGCGCGTGGAAGGGGAAGCGCTGCACGGCCAGCATCCGCTCCGCCTCGTCGTAGTGCGGATCGAGATCGGTGCGCGTCACGGGCCAGGTCTCGTAGCCGCCGCGGTCGCGGTCGTGCACGAACCAGCGCTCGTCCTTGCGCAGCGCCACGTTCGCGTAGATGAGCGAGCCGCCGCCCAGACCGCTCGAGACGAGACCCTCGAGCCCGCGGAAGGACCAGACGTCGAACATCCCGTAGGTGCCTTCGGAAGGGCTCCAGAAGTTGCGCGCCACGCCGCGCGGAGTGCGCGGGAAGGAGCCCGGCGGGTACGCCTTCCCCCGCTCGAGCAGGCACACGCGCCATCCCGCCTGCGCCAGCCGGCACGCCATGGCCGAGCCGCCGAAGCCCGATCCGACTATCACCGCGTCGAAGTGTTCCTGCGCTTCTCCCTGCATCTCAACTCCGTCTGACGATGATGGGTGGTTCGATGAGCTCGGGCTCGGTGCCGTGTTTGCGCCGTGGCGCGTGCTCATCGGGAATCCATTCGGGCGACTCGGGGCCGCCGGGATTGATGCGCCACGCCTTCCACACGCGGCGGATGCCCACCGGGTAGATGGTCATTCCGGTCGGGTCGACTCGCATGCGGAGGAAGCTCTTCCAGTCGGGCGACCGCAGCGACGAAAAAGCCTCGTTGGTGTGGCGCCCGAAGCCGTTGAGCGAGATGATGAAGTAGATGCCCATGATGAGCGACCCGACGATCCAGCCGAGTGCGAAGATCAACGCCCCGGCGAGCAGCAGTTGGCGGATGCTGCCGAAGGGGAGTCCCCACGTCTGCACGGTGACGATGGTGGCCCACCATCCCAGGCAGAGGACGGCGCCGAGGTGGGCGAGCGCGTGGAGCGTGCCGGCCACGTAGCGGAAGGCGCGCGAGTGCGCCTCGGTGAAGAGGATGAAGCCGCCGCAGATGAGCGCCAGCCACATCACCGCGCTCTGGTTGCGCAGCAGCCCCGCGAGCGTCGCCCGCGCCACGTCGCCGTACTGCGGTATCCCGAAGGTGGAGACGTTCACGTTCACCGACCAGGCGAGTAGCAGGTAGAGCAGCGCCGTGGTGATCCCGAACTTCGGGTTGATGAGCGGGAAGAGCAGGTTGCGCCAGCAGAGCCGCCGCGACTCGCTCGCGCTGGGGAAGGCTTTCCGCACGGTGTAGCCGCCGTGGAGCACGTCCACGTCGGGGCCATGCGTGGGGTGCAGAAAGGCCCCGCCACCGCCGCAGGTTATCTTCTGCGCGCCCTCGGCGTCGGCGTGGCGGCGGTAGTGGTGAAGGTCGCCCGCCAGGTAGACGGCGATCTTGCGATTGAACACTCGCTGCTCGAGGAAGGCGAGGTTGCTCTCGTTGCAGTTGTCGTCGCTCTTCCCGTACGCCCGCGCGTACACCCAGTGCGGCTCGGCCACGCACAGTACGATCTGGTCGTCCGGCCCCATCATGGCCGCGACTTCGCGGAAGTACGCGAGTTGGGCGGCGTCGATGTCGGAATCGAGCTGCACGTCGGTACCCACGAGCCACCAGCCGTGCGGGAGCTGGAGCGCGAAGTAGCTGGTGCGCTGTCTGGTGCGCCAGCCGGCGAACCAGCGTCCCGTGCAGAAGAGGCTGCGGAACGACACGAGGTTGTCGTACCAGTCGTGATTGCCGGGGACCGCGTAGAGATGCGGATGCGGTTCCACGCTGTCGCGCAGCGCAGCCTCGTACGGCCGGACCAGCCGGTCCTGGTAGAAGTGCCGGCTCGCGGTGGGATAGACCTGGTCGCCGCCGAAGACGAGAACGTCGCCGCGCGGGGTCTCGTGCGCGGCGCCGGATGTGTCGCGCAGCGTCAGCTTGCAGCGGCTCAACGCGTAGGCCACGTGGTAGGTCGAGTCCCAACCGTCGCCCAGGTCCGCCACGTAGTCGATCCAGAGCACATCGCGCGGATTCCCCACCTCGTCCACCGAGTAGTCCGTTGGACGTGCGGCATCCTCACCGGCGGTCAACTTGTCGGCGTCGCGCCGGTCGTCGTAGCGCGTGAAGAGCGTAGAGACGAGTACCTGCGCACCGGTGCGGGCGAGTTGGGCCGGATCGTACCAGCCCACCATCTTCGCCCGGCGCGTGAACTGCGATACCACGCCCAGTCGCTGCTTCGTCATTCCGCGGGCGCCTCGCTGGCGTCGCGCTTCGGACCGTAGCTCTCCCAGAGCGAACGGAGGAAGAAGGCGCCGAAGCGATGTACCACCCGCGCGGACTCTTCGAGCGAGCTGGTGTTGGTGGCGCGCATGCTGCGCACGAGCTTCAGCAGCTCGCCGACGCCCAGCCGCAGGATGCCGGCGCCGGCCACGGGACCGGTGCCGTCGCTCCCTTCGTGCAGCGTCGTGAAGAGCGTGGTGGTGTCCGACCAGAGGTCGAAGCCGGGATCGTCGCGCACTTCCTTGCGGCCGGCTAGATAGTACGCCTTTCCGTCGT
Organism: Gemmatimonas aurantiaca; assembly: GCA_044463245.1. GTDB lineage: Bacteria > Gemmatimonadota > Gemmatimonadetes > Gemmatimonadales > Gemmatimonadaceae > JADGGM01. Next base: position 21,881 of record JBIQMO010000009.1, on the reverse strand, counting down.
GTTGGAAGGCGAGCTCGTAGACCATCAGCGTGAGCGCGGGGTCGTCGGTGGGTGAGAAAAGGCTGAAGACTCCGTGCGTGGCGGGAACGTCGCCGCCGAAGAGCGGTGAGCTCACGTGGCCGGTGAGGCGGCCGGGGTGCGTGGCATCGGCTATGAAGCGGTCGATGTCGTCTATGTGCACCGTCACGTGGATCGCCAGCTCGCTCCGTCCACCGCGGCTCCTGGTACGCGGCGTTCTCGGATCGGTGTCGCCGAGCGCGAAGTCACCGGCCATCGTCTCGGTGAAAGTGAGTCCTGCCGCGGGTTCCTGCATCTGCGTCGCCTCCGGTCGCCAGGGGATTACGGTGGTAGGTCGTGTGTCCAGGTAGCGGCACGGGTGTGCGCGTACTGCTCGAACGACTCGCGCTGGTATTCGGGGGTGCCGCCAGCGGGATGACGGCTGATTTCAGATCGCCGGGATCTCGGTGATCACCGAAGGGCGCCGGATGCTACTGCAACGCCGCCAGCATGTGTGGGAAGACGTCGCGCGCGGCGTGCTGTCCCATGAACATGTCGAGGTGCCCGTAGCCATCGATGACGTGCACCGAGTGGTAGCCGGGTCGATGTGCGTTGAAGTGGTTGTAGCTCCGGATCTGGCTCTCCGGGAGGAAGCAGACGTTATCGCTCCCGGTGAAGAACGCGATGCGCGCGTCGGTGTTCGGAGGATAAGCGGCGAAGTCGTCGGGGAGGTCCGGCGTGTTGGTGTAACGCACCAGGTTTCCGCGTGCCACGCAGCGCTCCATCTGCCGGAAGAAAGTGACCGGGCATGCCCCGAATTCCTCCTTCAGCCACTCGTGCGTGTCGTCATCGAGGTTGGCGTGGCTCCAGAGCGTGGGGTTCCCCGTGCCGTAGATGAAGCTCGAGTATCTGCAGACGTCGTTGTCGCACTCGCGGTGCGTGGCGCGTACGTAGGCGGTGAGCACTCTGGAGACCACGCCCGCCGGCGCGCTCCCCCACCGCGCGTCGAGGTAGCGGGTGACGAGGCCCAGCGGGCGGGTCGCGAGGGCGAGCTTGACGCGAGACAGCCGTGGGACCAGCGTGTGCAGCGACACCGCGTTGGAGACGATGGTCGACACCTGCGGGACGAGACCCGCGATCGCGGACATGACGAAGCTGGTGGAGCCCTGGCAGTGCACCACGGCCTTGATCGAGTGGCTGCCGGTCTCGCGTACCACGGTCTCCACCGCGCGCGGGTGGTCGTGGAGCGCCGCGTCGTCGAGGGTCCACTCGTTGGGCGCGAAGTCGATGCTGGCGCGCCAGTTCTCCAGCCACACATCGTAGCCCGCGTCGAGCAGGTAGTCCACGAAATTGGTGGCGGTGGGTGCGCGGAAGATGTTGGAGCGCACGCCGGCGCCGTGCACGAGGAGCACCGGTCCCTGCGTGGACTCACGATCGCCCCGCACGTTCACCACGTTGCAGGTGCGACCGTCGGTAGTGGTGAAGGGCACGATGCGCTCGGTCCGGGTGTGGGTGTGGTGCGTCTGCTTGGGCGGGGGAGGCATACCCGATTCTCCTACCAGAGGATCCGGCGCGGCCGCTCCGCGGTCCGCTACTGCGGCATCGCCCAGGCGCCTGGCAAGCAGCGCGGGCGGATGCAGGTGGGATGAGAGAGGGGAATCTACCCCGCGCCGGCGCGAAAGCAATCAGGAGACTGCGGAGATGACACCATGACTCAGAACATCTACGACGATCCCGACTTCTTTACCGAGTACGCGATGATGCGCCGTTCCATCTAGGGGCTCGCTGGCGCCCCGGAATGGCCGTCCATCTCCACTATGTGGTGAATCTGCACGGCCTTTTCCAACCTCTGGCTAGCCGCGGGCCGAAGAAGTTCAGCATCCGAAACGGAAACCATCGCGCGGTGACGTTTGGATACCATGTGGAGCGAGGTCGCGATCGAGAGGGCCGCCAAGCGCGCTCTTGCGTAATCCCGCGCCACGCTGAATAGTGTATCCAATAGCCGGGCTCTGACGGAGGCGCACGGCCGGCGGATGGGTGGGGTATCCCGCGAGCCGTCCCGTGCGCGGGGGCGATCGTTGCCTCGAGACCGCTGGCACCTCGAAGGTTCGCGCGCCTTCCCCGTGCTGGACTACACACGTGGGCTGCAGCTTCCCGAGCGTGGTCGCACGAAGCTCCGTCTCGCCGGGTCATGCAGTCCCATGTGATTGCTCGTCGCCGAACTCGTTCCTTCGGGGAAGCCCGCTCCCGATAGTTCGACGTCGAAGCACCGCCCCCGCTCGCCTGGCTAGCGGGGCGGATCGTCATTGAAGAATCGATGTCGTACGTGCGACGATCGGTGCGTCGTGCGTGCAGATATTTCAGTAATGAGATTTTTCCGGTATCTCTGCGCTGTCTCACGAGGGCCGTTCGGACCTCGGGCGCGAGTACAACCGTGAATTCACCTTCGTATTCGTGCGATACGGCAGGCAAACACCGAGCGGCGGACTCCAGCACGCGGGGAGCCGGGGATGTCGCGATCTGTCGCGGGCCCTCGCGCTCGTCGTGCTCTTTTCGGCCTGTGCCCACAGGCCGGCGCCGTACGCCGGCGCCGGCCTGGTCGTGGTGCGAGCGCCATCCTCGGCACCGGACATGGCTAGTGCGAGGGTGCTGCCGGATTCGACGGCCAGCGAGCAACCTTCCGTAGCTCTCACCGCGACTGAATCGATTGGCGACGCCGGCGGCCGGCTGGAGCTGCTCCCGGTCGCTTCTCCCTTCGATGTTGCCGTCACCGCCGATGGAAGCCAGCGCTATCGCACGCGCCTGATCGTATACGGGCTCCCCGACCCGGCTGCTCTGGGCGACTACAGCACGTACGTTGCCTGGGTGGTGAGTTGGTACGTGGAGGATTCGCAGCGCCTGGGGGTGGCGGCGAATGGGGCGCGCGACTTGGACGAAGTGCGCTGGAACAAGTTCCGGGTCCTGATCACGGCCGAGGCCTCGCCCGATGTGCTGGAGCCGACCGGCCCGGTGGTCCTCCGCGGCATCTCCCCGAGCGGGCGGTTGCTTCCGGGCTCTTCCTGCAACCTGAGCGCGATGGGCCTGTGCTGATGCTGACCGGCCGCATCGGCGGCCGCTCTCTGTGCTCCGCCCGCTCCCTGTGCACGCTCGGCGCGCTCATGCTCCTGTGCACGGCAGGTGGCGCGCGCGCGCAGCACTCGCACGGGACGCCCAGCGGGTGGCGCATGCCGCCGATGCCGCCGTCGATGCGCCCGCTTCCCGGTTACGAGGATTCGCTCCCCGCGCTCACGCCCTTTCTTCCCACGGCGAGCCCCCACGCCGGCTCCGTGCCCCTGGCGGTTCCGCGTCGCGTGATGCGCGTGACGAACGGCGACACGATCACTCTCACGGCGGGCCTCGTGCGGCGACAGCTCGCCGGCCGGTCGGTGCTCATGTATGCTTTCAACGGCCAGTACCCTGGGCCGCTGATCTGGACCAGCCAGCACTCCACGATCTATGTGCGGCTGGTGAACGAGCTCCGCCAACCCACCGCAGTCCACTGGCACGGAGTGCGGATCGAGAATCGCTTCGATGGAGTGCCGGGCCTCACCCAGCAACCGGTGGAGCCGGGAGAGAGCTTCCTCTATCGGATCACTCTCCCCGATGCGGGCCTGTACTGGTATCACCCTCACGTAAGATCCGACATCCAGCAGGACCTGGGTCTCGCGGGCAACATCGTCTCCGAGCCCGCGGCCTCGAGCAGCGGTTCCATCGCTGATCGTGAAGAGGTCGTCATACTCGACGACATCCTCCTCGACGAACACGGGATCCTCCCTTACGGGCTCGAGGCCGCGAACCACGCGCTGGCGGGACGCTTCGGCAATGTGCTGCTCGCCAACGGCGATCCGGATTTGCGGCTGCACGCCGACGCGGGCGAGGTGGTTCGCTTCTACCTCACCAACGCGGCCAGCGCGCGCACGTTCAACGTCTCGTTCGGAGATGCGCGCATGAAGCTCATCGGCTCCGGGATGGGGCGCTTCGAGCACGAGGAGTGGACCTCGAGCGTGGTCCTCGCTCCGGCGCAGCGCTACGTGGTCGATGTCCGCTTCGGCTCTCCCGGAGTCGTGCCGCTGGTGAACCGCGTGCAGGCGATCGACCCCGTGCGCGGCGAGTTCGTCGCCGAGGTGGACACGATGGCGCTCATCTACGTCGCGGCTGGAGGAGTGGTCTCCGAAGCGGCTCGCGCGTTCGATGAGTTGAGGCCCGACACAGCGGTGATCGCCGAGATGAAACGGTACCGGCCTTATCGCGCGAGGCCGCCGGACCACGAGCTGGTCCTGGCGTTCGATCCGGCGCGCCTGAGTCCTCTCCTCCAGCATCTGATGAGCCTCGATACGGTCTACGTCCCGCCGGTCGAGTGGTCGGATTTCATGCCGGACATGAACTGGCTGACGACGAGCTCCCAGCTTCGCTGGGTCCTCCGCGACGCCGCCACCGGCCGCGAAGACGAAGAAATCGACTGGGGCTTCCAGGCCGGCGACCTCGTGAAGGTCCGCCTGGTGAACGAGCGGCATTCGCTGCACGCGATGCAGCACCCCATCCACGTGCACGGCCAGCGCTTCGTGGTCCTCGATCGCGATGGTCTCCCCAACGACAACATGGTGTGGCGGGACACGGTCCTCGTTCCGGCGGGATCGGTGATCGACATCCTGCTCGACGCTTCCAACCCCGGGAAGTGGATGCTGCACTGCCACATAGCCGAGCATCTGGAGGCGGGGATGCACATGGTCTTCACCGTCACGCCCTCGGGCTAGCCGGAAGCGGTATCGCTGCATCGGAAGGAGAAGTCGACGCGGATTCACCCCCTCGTGGTACACGCCCACTCACACTCGTGGAGGAGCTGCCCAGAATGCGACACCCGTTGATGGCGATTGCACGGATCGCGATGACCAGTGTTTTCGTGATACCCACCATCCTGCCGGCACAGACGACGCCGGCGCGACCGCAGCAGCCGGCCGGAGGACGCGGACAGTCCGCGCGGCAGTACGTGAGTGTCGACGCGCCCATCGTGCTCCTCGACGGAGTTCGAATCATCGATGGCACGGGCGCGCAGCCGCTCGAGAACAGGGCCATCCTGATCGAGAATGGCAAGATCAAGACGATCGCCGCGGCCGGGACGCTGCGCGCTCCGGCCGGCGCGAAGGTTCTCGATCTGAAGGGGCACACGGTGATCCCGGGAATCGTCGGGATGCACGACCACACCTACTACTCCTCCGGCGGACGTGAGACGGAGCTGCCCTTCAGCGCTCCACGCCTCTACCTCGGCACGGGCGTCACCACCATCCGCACCATCGGCAGCATCAACCCCTACACCGAGATCAACCTTCGAAAGTCGATCGATGCGGGAAGGGTCCCGGGTCCGCGGATGTACATCAGCGGACCGTATCTCACGGGTGGCGGGAACTCGCTCGGGCGCTACCAGCTCCGCGGGCCGGAGGATGCGGAGCGGCTCGTCGGCTTCTGGGCTGATGAGGGAGTCCAGTGGTTCAAGGCGTACACCGACATCTCCCGCGCGGAGCTCGGGGCGGTAGCCAAGGCCGCGCACAAGCGCGGACTGAAGCTCACCGGGCACCTCTGCTCGGTGACGTTCCGCGAGGCTATCGCGCTCGGCATCGACAATCTCGAGCACGGGATCCTCGTCGACACCGACTTCGATCCCATGAAGAAGCCCGACGAGTGTCCGCGTGGCGCGCGCGCGCGTCTGTCCGGGCTCGATGTGCACAGCGACAGCGTGCAGGCGGTCATCAAGGAGCTCGTGAAGCACAAGGTCGCCATCACGGGCACGCTGTCGGTGTGGGAGACGTTCGTGCCGAACCGGCCGCCGCTGGATCAGCGCGTGCTCGACGCGATGCACCCGCAGGTCCGCGAGGAGGTGCTCACGCAGCGGGCGCGCATAGCGCAGGGCGGTGATGAATCGCCGATGGTCGAGCTGTTCAAGACCGAGATGGAGTTCGAGCGCGAGTTCGTGAAGGCCGGCGGTCATCTCGTAGTCGGCGTGGATCCCACGGGCTACGGCGGGACGATCGCGGGCTACGGCGACCAGCGCAACATCGAGCTGCTGGTCGAAGCCGGATTCACACCGGTAGAGGCGATCAAGATCGCCACGTCCAACGGAGCCGTGCTCCTTGGCGAGAGCAAGCGCTTCGGGACCGTCGAGCCCGGAAAGCTGGCCGACCTCGTCGTCATCGCCGGCAACCCGGCGGCGAACATCGCGGATATCCGCAACGTCGTCACCGTCTTCAAGGAGGGAATCGGCTACGACTCCGCCGAGCTCCTTCGCTCGGTGAACGGGAACGTCGGCCTGCGTTAGCCGCCATCCCGCCTTCCAACCACCGCGGCACACTCGCCGATCGTTCCGATCCGATCGTGCCAGCCGCGGTGGTACTCGCAGCTTTTGCAGCATCGTGTGACCGGTCCCAGCCAGCTCGATTTCATAGAATCGTCGTCATCTGAACCAGGAGGTCGGACCATGGTAGCCGCAGGAAGCCCCGTCGCCGATGACCCGGTGACATCTCCATCACACAGGCCCGCGCGCCTGTATCTGGTACTGACCCTTCTCATCGGCATCGCCAGTGCCGCGTGGCAGCGCGCCGCACACGCGCAGGATGGCGGCGCGGTACGTGCGAAGGTCATCGACGCCGCGACACGCGCACCGCTTTCCAATGCACAGGTGCTCGTCAGCGGGACTCAGATCGGAGGTCTCACCAACGCTGCCGGCGAGGTCGCCCTCGGTGGCGTACCGGCCGGATCGCATACGCTGCGCGTGCAGCTCATCGGCTTCAGGCCCGCCGAGCAGACGGTCGAGGTGCCGGGCGGGGGAGGGAGCGCGGTCGACGTCGAGATCCAATTGCATCGAGTAGCGATAGAGCTCGACGCGGTGGTGGTGACGGGGACGGCGGGGGCGACCCAGCGCCGCGCGGTCGCCAACGCGGTCGGTAACATCTCGGCGGCGGACGTCCAGACCATCGCGCCGGCGCCGCAGGTGTCCAACCTCATCGCCGGAAGGTCTCCGGGCGTCGTGGTCGTTCCGGGCACCGGCATGATAGGAGCCGGTCCGCGCATTCGGATCCGCGGCGCTTCGAGCTTCTCGCTGAGCGACCAGCCGCTCCTCTACATCGATGGCATCCGGGTCGACAACGACGTGAGCACGGGCCCCCGCGCTCAGGGCACGAGCGGCGTGATATCACGGCTCAACGATCTCAATCCCGAGGAGATCGAAAGCATCGAGATCATCAAGGGCCCGGCAGCGGCCACGTTGTACGGAACCGAGGCCGCGAACGGAGTGATCCAGGTGATCACCAAGAAGGGGCGCCCCAACAGCACCCAAGTCGACATTTCGGCGCAGGGTGGCGCGAACTGGATCATGGACCCCGAGCGGGTGATACCGGTCAGCTACGCACGCGACGCCGACGACAATATCGTCACCTTCAACCCGGTAGCGTCCGAGGATGCGCGCGGTACCCCTCTCTTCGAGACCGGAAAGAGCCAGCGATACGACGTGTCGGTTCGCGGCGGAGGGAACACGACGCGCTACTTCGTGTCGACCGGGTTCGAAAAGCAGACGGGGATCGAGTCGAACAACGATGCCCGCAAGATCTCGACGCGCCTCAACCTCGGCATCTATCCGAGCGACAAGTTCAACGCCAATCTCAGCGTGGGCTTCATACAGGGTACCACGAACGTACCCTTCGAGGGTTCATCGGGACGCGGACTCATCACGAACGCCGTCTTCGCCAACCCCTTGAAGAAGGATTCGCCGACGCGGGGATTCCTTCAGGCCCCGCCGGAGGTGCTCCACTCGCCATCCTTCACCAACCGGCAGGGGATCCGGCGGCTGACGCAGAGCCTCCAGATAAACAACGACCTGACGTCCTGGTTCACCCAGCGACTCACTCTGGGTATGGACCTGGCCAGCGAGCGGAACGAGGGAATCACGCGGCGCGACGACGCGCTCCTCGATTTCTTCAGCGCATCCACCGCGCTCGGCAGCAAGAGTGCCGCCCAGAACAACATTCAATACTTCACCGTGGACTACGGCGCCACGGCCAAGACCAAATTCTCCGACGCCGTATCCAGCGCTACTTCCGTGGGGGCGCAGTACTACCGGCGTCACGACGAATTCCTCAGCGCCAACGGCCGGGAGTTTCCGGCATCCGGCCTCGAATCCATCAGCGCTACCGCAATCACCACGGGCAGCGATGATTTCCTCGAGAACACGACCGTGGGCGTGTACGTGCAGGAACAGCTCGGCTGGCGCGACCAGGCATTCCTGACCGGTGCGATCCGCGTGGACAACAACAGCGCCTTCGGCGAGAACTTCGATTTCGTCGTGTATCCCAAGGTGAGCGGCACGTGGGTGATGTCAGAGGCGCCGTTCTGGAAATGGAATTGGGTCAACACCCTCAGACTTCGCGCGGCGTACGGACAATCCGGCCAGCAGCCGCGCGCCTTCGCGGCGCTGCGTACGTACTCTCCGGTCACGGGTGGCGACGGCGGAAGCGCGATAACGGCGCAATTCGTCGGCAATCCGGATCTCGCGCCGGAGCGCAGCTCCGAGCTCGAAACGGGATTCGATGCGGGTCTCTTCAACGAGCGCCTGGGCGTCGAGTTCACCTACTACCGGCGCACCACGCGTGACGCGATCCTCGAACGCGCCACCGCGCCTTCGCTCGGGTTCCCCGGCTTCCAGTTCGTCAACGCCGGGGCCATCAGGACGGTGGGCGCCGAGATGAAGGTGGACGTGACCGCGCTCAAGACCAGTACGGTCGACTGGCTCTGGACCGTCAACCTCTCCAAGAACACCAACGAGGTGCTCGACCTCGGCGGGGATCCGTTCTTCAACGTGACCGAGGACGGCACCGGGTTCATCACGCCTCTCGGAAGCCAGCGGCATCAGGTCGGCTACCCGCTCGGCGCGTGGTTCGGCAAGAAGGTGTTGAGCGCGGAAGTGGATCCAGCAACCGGAATCGCCGGCAATCTCATGTGCGCTTCGGGTAGCGGAGGCCCACAGCCCTGCGCGGATGCTCCGGTCCTGTACCTCGGCAGGTCCACTCCGAACCTGGAAGGCGGCGTTTCATCGACCGTCACGCTATTCGGGCAGCTCCGGCTCTACGCACTCGTCGACTTCAAGTCGGGCGTCCTGACCTTCAACAACACCGAAGGGTACAGGTGCCAGGTCCGACTCATTTGCCGGGAGAACGTGCTCCCGCTCGAAAGCGATCCGGTGCGCGTGGCAGTCGCCCAGTCCAACCGCGTCTACTGGAGCTCCTATCTCCAGAGCTCGAGCTTCGCCAAGCTGCGAGAGCTATCGGCCTCCTACACGCTGCCGAGCTCCGTCGCGCAGCGTCTCGGTGCGAACAACGGATCGCTGACGCTCTCCGGACGCAACCTGCACACATGGACGAATTATCCGGGCATGGATCCCGAGCTGATGTTCCTCAGCGACCAGTTCACACGCACGGAGCAGGCGAACACGCCGCCGCTCGCGCAGTTCCTGGTGAGCCTCCGTCTCGCATTCTGATCCTCAACGCCTACTTCAGGAGATGACCAACATGTTGCGTGGGAATCGGAAACACCGTCGGCTTGGCATGCTCGCCAAGCGGCTCGCCATGATCGCAGTGCTTGGTGGCGCGCTCTCGGCGTGTGAGTCGCTGCTCGAAGTCGAAGCGCCGAGTCGAGTCCTCGCGAAAGATCTCGAGAACCCGCAGAACGCGTCGCTCATCGTCGCCGGCGTCGTCGCGGACTTCGAGTGCGCGCTCGCGAGTTACACCGGAGCCTTCGGGCTGATCACCGATGAGCTGGCGGATGCGGCGCTCAGCCAGTCGCAGTTCGATTTCGACAGACGCTCCTTCACCGCGGCGGGCGGCACGTACGCCTCTGGCGGGTGCGGCGGCTTCGGCGTGTACATCCCCGTATCGACGGCCCGGTACGCGGCCGACCATGCTCTCACACTCCTCGATGGCTGGAGCGATGTCGAGGTCCCCAATCGAACGGCGCTTTCCGCAAAGGCGGCGGCCTTCGCCGGATACTCCTACGTGTTGCTCGGTGAGGGGTTCTGCTCGGCCGCGGTGGACGGCGGTCCCGAGCTCACCCCCAACCAGCTGTTCGCGATCGCCGAAGATCGGTTCACCCGCACGATCGAGAGCGCGAGCGATGCCAACATCAAGAACCTCGCGCTGGTGGGGCGCGCCCGTGCACGGCTCAACATGGGGAACACCGCGGGAGCGGTCGCGGACGCCGAGCTCGTGCCGGAAGGCTTCGCTTACAATGCACGCTACAACGACCAGTCGGCGCGTTCTCGCAACCTGATCTATTCGCAGATTTTCCGGGGGCAGAACGTGACCGTCGAGGAGCCGTATCACGAACTGACCTTCAAGGGCGTTCCCGACCCGCGCGTGGACGTCATCAATACGGGGAACCTCGGCTTCGACAAGACGACCATCATCTGGGCGCCGAGGAAGTACAACGCACCGGATAGTCCAATTCCCATCGCGAAGTGGCAGGAGGCGAAGCTCATCATCGCGGAAGTCGAAGGCGGCGACGTCGCGGTCGATGCGATCAACGATCTCCACGAAGCGGCCGGGATCCCCGAGTTCGATGGTGGGACGGATGAGGAGATCCTCGCGCAGGTGATCGAGGAGCGGCGTCGGGAGTTCTTCCTGGAGGGGCAGCACGCGTACGACATCATCCGGTTCAACCTGCCACTCGATCCTGCGGTTGGTGCGCCGTATCCGAAGGGTGGGACCTATGGCGATATGCGCTGTTTGCCGCTTCCCGACGTGGAGCGGTTGAACAACCCGACGTTGAAGCCATGAGCGGGCCGAAGCGAGGCAGGTGAGCACTCAGCCATGTCGAACCCATCTGGGTTCGACATGGCCGAGTGCTCTGATCCCGCCGTCCCCATGATCGCGATCCCGCTCGATGACTCTCACACGAGTCATCGAGCGGGATCTTCGCATTCCGGCGGCCGGGCATGGTGGGTCCGGAGCACCCTGCTCGAATCATATAGTGACTCGGCGTAGACCCGATCGTCGAACAGGATATTCGTTTCTCTCGTTTTCACGAACCGCCGTTGCCCACCCGGGATGCTCGCGGGTGATGCGAGAATGCGGCTCGTCCACTTCCTCTCCGCTCCCGTTCCTCGATGATTCAGCGCCTCGAGCGCCATGCTACGCTCATTTTCGTGGTGGCTCTGCTCACGATCGCTGGTGGTGTGGCGCTCGCCAACTACCGCGCCGCGCGGCGGCTTTCGGCGGAGCGACTGGTGCTCCACACGCACGACATCCTCTCGGAGATCGACGCTGCCGTATCGGAGCTGAACGAAGCGGAGGCCAAGGAGCGAGGGTACGCGCTGAGCGGGGATGAGTCGCTGGTAGCATCGTTCGAGCGTGCCAGCATGCGCGTCGAGGAGCACCTCGCCAATGCGATCGTGCTCGATGCCGACCATGATCTTCAGAAGCGGCGACTCGAGAATCTCGCGCTCGCGGGCAGGCGCGCGCTGGCGACCATGCGTGCGACCATCAACGAGCGGCGGCCTGGCTCTCTGGACTCCGTCGCGCTCGCCCACGAGATCGAAGCTGACGAAGAAGTCATATCCAGCATCCGCGATTCCGTGGATGCGCTCGAGCGTGATGAGCGAGCATTGCTCGCAACGCGCCGACGCGCACTCGACGCAACGTCGCGCCATACCTTCTGGGCCGTGTTCGCGCTCGGCGCGACCTCGATGGCGATGCTCGCCGTTGCTTATCTGACGGCACGGTCGGCTCTGCGCCGGGCGCTGCTCGCGGAGCGCCGCACCGTGGAGGCGAACCACGAACTCAGCCTGCGCGTGACGGAGCTGATGCGGCGCGAGCACGAGATCACCGGGCTGCAGCGGCTCAGCGAAGCGCTCCAGCTATGCCTCACCTCCGATGAAGCGCACGCCGCGGTCGCCCGCATCATCCCGTCGCTGGTCGAGGCGTCTCATGAGGGGTTTCTCGCCGTGGCCAATGCGTCGACCGGCTGTGTGGAGAGGGCCGCGGCCTGGGGGGCGCTGGCTGACGACGACAGCGTCGGCACCATGGCAGCGGAGGATTGCTGCGCGCTCCGAAGCGGAAGGCCGTACGTGGTACGGGGCGAGGACGGGCGCCTGCGCTGCGCCCATGTGTCGAGCACGGTCCGGGATTACGCCTGCCTGCCGCTCCTCGCCCACGGAGAGACTCTCGGCATCCTCCACGTCACGCTGGCGCCTGGTGAAGCCAGCCGAGATTCGATCGATGTATCGACCATCCAGCACGGCGACGATGTGGCCGCTCTATACGAGAGCAACGAGTGGCCAGGCACGGGACGCGACAGCGCGCATCTCGCGCTGCTCAGGAGGGCCGGCGGCCAGATCGCTGTCGCCCTCGCCAATCTGGCGCTCCGCGAGCGTCTCGAGCAGCAGTCCGTTCGGGATCCACTCACCGGCGCGTTCAACCGGCGTTACTTCGAGGAGTCGCTCAGAAAAGAGATCCTCCGCGCGAGCCGCAATGGGCGCGGCCTCGGGCTGGTGATGCTCGACATCGACCACTTCAAGCAGGTCAACGATCAGTACGGCCACGATGCCGGAGACGAAGTCCTGCGCAGCGTCGCCGACGTCATCCACCGCGCGGTTCGTGAGGCGGATGTAGTCTGCCGATACGGCGGCGAGGAGTTCGCCGTGTTGTTGCCGGAGATCTCGACGGAGGTGGCTCGGCAGCGTGCGCAGAGCATAGTGGATGCATGTCGTTCACGGCGCGTGGTGCTCGGCGCGGGGCGCGCCGGGCAGGTGAGCATTTCAGCCGGGCTCGCGCATCTCTCGGCCGGGGAGGGTGGTTCGGAGCTGATCCGGCGAGCCGATACGGCGCTCTACGCCGCAAAACACGCTGGACGCGACCGGCTAGTGGAGGCGAGCAGCGACGAATCGCCCTCCGTGGTCGAGAGCCACTCCGCATTCACCCGGAGTGCCTGTCCGAGCGATTAGCTTTGTTACTGTCCGGCCCGGCACGACTTCGGCCTCCCTTGCCCTGCCGCTCTCTCCCTTCGACATGTCCTGGTCTGCTCGCGATAGGCCGCACGCCGAACCTGCCGAAGCGGCACTCGCCGCGCGATTCGACGCGCTCGTGCGGAACGAGTATGCGCGACTTGCGGAGTACGCGTACGTGCTCATCGCGAACCGCGCCGATGCGGAGGAGATCGTTCAGGATGTTCTCTTCGGGGTGTGGCGGCACCGGAATCACTTCGATTTCGAGAGGCCGGTACCATACCTGGTCCGCGCGGTACGCAACCGGGCTCTGTCTCGCAGGCAGCTCCTCGCGCGCCGGGCGAGCCGGCTGCTCGCCGCGGTGCACGACCAGACCACCGTCGCCGCGGGCGACGACTCCCTGGAGCGTGATGAGCTGCTACGCGATCTCGATGCGGCGGTCGCGTCGCTCCCGGCGCGCTCGCGGGAGATCTTCCTGCTCCACCGCGTGAACGGCCTCTCCTACGCGGAGATCGGCGAAACGCTCGGCATCTCGCGCAAGACGGTGGAGAATTTGATGGGGCGCACGCTCCAGCGGCTGCGCACGACTCTCCGCGGACACATTGCTCCTTCGATCATAGCGTCGCTGGTGGCGCGCTTCCTGACGGGTTGAGGATCTCGGGCCGGAGCGGTTGACGGAGGGCGATGGGGGTGGTGAACAACAGGGGAGTATATGAGGTAGGCGGCAGCTCGTTTCCCCATCCCTACCCCCGTGATGCCGGATCAGCCCTTCAAGCCAGAGGACCCACGCTCGATCGCTCGCGCACTCGCGAACGAGCTGACTGAAAGCGAAGCCGCTGCGTTCCAGCGCTGGTTGGCGGACGATCCGGGCCGCCGATGGGAGCTCGAGCAGCTCCGGCGCGCCTGGACCAGCGCCGGCCGCATCAGGCACGAATGGGACGCGGAGTCGGCGCTGCACGCCATCAGGAAGCGCGCGACCAGCGACGCGCTGGAGCTCCGGCCGCGAACGGCCGCTCGCTTGCCCCACGTGTACGCGACGCCACGCCGCCCGCTTTATCGGGCACTCATCTGGGCCGCGGCTGCGTGCGTGGCCGCGATCGCGATTGGCACTACCACGTTCGGTCGCCCGACCGACGAACCCCATGCTGCCGCCGTGATGGCCACGCGAGAGGTCAGGACGGACCTCGGCGAGACCGCGGAGCTCCGCTTTCCCGACGGTACCGAGGTCCGGCTCGCGCCCAGAAGCAGCTTGCGATATCCAGCGGACATGCTGGGCCCCTCGCGAGATCTCGAGCTCGATGGCGAGGCGTACATAGTGGCGGGTGAGATGGGCCACGCACCGCTCGTGGTTCACACCGCGCTCGGTAGCACGCGAGACATCGGGACGCGCTTCGTCGTGCGCGCCCGTCCGGAGGAGGCGCTCGATGTGGTGGTGCTCGACGGGCTGGTGGTCGTGCACCCGGCGGCCGCGGGCGATTCGGCACCAGCCCCACTCGACAGCGCGCTGATCAGACCGGGGATGCTCGGTCGCATCACGATGCAGGGAAAGGTGGTGAAGCCGAGCCGGGTGAACGTCGAACCCTACGTCGCATGGCTGGACGGACGCCTGGAATTCGCGGATGCGCCGCTCGCCGAGGTCTTCGCCACGCTCGGACGGTGGAGATCCGTTCACTACGAGATCGATGATCCACGCGTTGCCAGACGCCGATTCACCGGCTCGTTCGACTACCGCGACAGGCTCGACGAGATCGCCAGCCTGATCGCCATTTCGGCGAAGGTTCGCGTGGAGCGGCACGGCGAGTCTCTCGTCGTGCACGACGACGCAACACGGCGTGCCGCTCCCGGTGCTGCCCGCTGACCCGGTCACCTCTCATGGAATCTCACAGCATCACGAGGACCTGTACATGAATCGTTTCTTCCGTCTCACGCTCGTCCTGACGGCGCTGGCCGTCGTGACTTCCGGTGCTTCCGCGCGGGCGCAGACCATGTTGGGCGCCGCGGCGATCGATCCGCGAGCGCCACAGTTCATGGTGCGGGTCGATGGCCGCCCGATTCCGGTAGCGCCGGCGCAGGTGCCGCTTCTCGAGCGCCGCGTGGATGTCCGGCTCGGTGGCGTGCGACTCGAGAGTGCGCTGCAGGAGATCGCATCGCAGACCGGCGTGCGCGTGGTGTACAGCGCCGAGATGGCCGGTCTCGATCGGAAGGTGAGCCTGAACGTGCAGGGCCTCACGCTTGCTGCCGCGCTCACGGAGCTGCTCTTCGACAAGGACCTCGATGTGGTGATCGCCGCCGGCAACCGGATAGTGATCGCCCCGCGCGATCGCGACGAAGCGGGCCGGCGCGCTCCCGCCGGAGAGGTACGCGGCGTCGTGATCGACTCGGTGTCGAGGGAGCCGCTGCTCGGCGCCCAGGTAGTGGTGCTCGGTACGAGCCTCGGAGCGGTGACGTCCGAGGACGGCAGCTACGTCCTGCCAGCGGTGCCGGCGGGGAGGCAGACGATTCGCGTCCGGCGCCTCGGATACACGACTGCCACGCGCACGATCGATGTGGCGGATGGAGAGGCTCTCTCGCTCGAGTTCGCGCTCGCGCGCAGCGCGTCCACGCTCGATGAGGTGCTCGTAGCGGGCAGCTTCGTGGAGACCAACCGCCGCGAGTCGCCCGTGCCGGTCACCACGCTGTCGGAGGAGGAGATCCATCGCCCCTCCCGCAACCGCATCGACCAGCTCTTCCGCGGCGACATCCCGGGCGTCGTGGGTTACGACAACGGAGCGTCGGCGCTCGGCCTGGTCACCTACGTCCGCGGCAGCGCATCGCTGGACGACTCGAACCTGCTCAAGGTGTACGTCGATGGCATCGAGACGCCGGCCAACTTCCTGGTCTCCGGGATAGACATGAGCAGCATCGAGCGCGTGGAGCTGCTGCGTGGTCCCGAAGCCTCCACGATCTACGGCTCCAACGCGAGCGGTGGGGTGCTGCTCCTCTTCACGAAGAACGGACGCAGCGGGAAGCCGCAGCTCTCCGGCTCGTCGGCCGTCGGCATCACGTCCTCGGATCACGTGAGCGGGAACCCCCTCTCCATGGAGCACCGCCTCTCGGTCGCCGGCGGCGGGGACGGCTTCAGCTACTCATTCGGCGGGTCGTACGACAGCTTCGGCGAGGTGATACCGCAGGCCGACTGGCGCCAGGTGGGTGCGTACGGCCGCTCGGTGCTCACGCAGGGCGCGCTGAGCATCGCGCTGACCGCCGGCTTCTCTCACCGGATCCTGGGCGCGAGCAACTTCCCGGCGTTCGGCTCACTCGGTGTGCCCTCGCTCATCGCTCCCAGGAACGTCGACTTCCATCTAACCAACCAGGTACTCGGGGCCACCTTCACTTACGCGCCATCGCAGCGCTGGCAGCATGTGCTCACCCTCGGTGTAGCCGGCATCGGCCTCGATGAGAACAACTACGCTGCGCGGAACACCTTCGAGGGCGACACGCTGCGGAACGCCTCCTCCGAGAGCGACCGTCAGATCACTGCCCGGTACGTTGGCTCCGCCAACCTGCAGCTCTCGCAGAATCTCAGCTCGCGGAGCACGCTCGGTGTCGAAGTCACCCGGCGCACGCACAACTATTACCAGGCGCAGGGGCTGGGGAGCCCGCAGAGCGGGAGCAGCGCGCAGTTCGATTACATAGAGGCGTACAAGATCACCGACGATGCCGGCGTGTTCCTGCAGCAGGTATTCGGCTTCGGCGAACGGTTCTTCATCACCGCCGGCCTGCGCGCGGAGCACAACAGCAACGTGGGGAAGGGCGAGGGCCTCATCTGGGCGCCGCGCGCGGGCGCCGCGTACACGTTCCAGCTGGGGGACCAGCTTCAGATCAAGCCTCGCGCATCGTACGGCCAGAGCATCCGGCCGCCGCAGCCCGGGCAGGCGGGCGCGGCCCAGAACGCGTTCCAGATCCAGCGTCCGAACTCGAATCTCCGCCCGGAGGTGCAGGCGGGCGCCGACTTCGGCTTCGACCTCGACTACCGGCAGGGACTGCTCAGCTTCGAAGCGACGTACTTCGATCAGCAGGCCAAGGACCTGATCGGAATGTCGTATCTGAGTGCGCCGACCGCCGAGATCGCGGAGACTCAGTACCAGAACGTCGGGCGCGTGAGCAACAAGGGCGTCGAGCTGGCCGTGGGAGTCGACCTGGGGCGCTGGGATCTGCGCGGGTCGTACAGCACGGTGAAGAGCCGGGTAGAGAGCATCGCACCCGACTACCTGGGAGACCAGCAGGTGGGCGACGAGCTGCTCTACGTTCCGCGTCGCTCCGGGGGCGGCACGGTCGGCTTCCGCTTCGATCCTCTGCTGGTCGCCAGCGAGGGGCGCGGTGCCCGGGTGGAAGTGGGGCTCACCTACATCGGCAGCCGTCGCGCGCTCGATCTGCTCCCGTACTACGAGTGCGCCTTCGGCGTGAGCGAGTGCCGCGGGCCGATGCGCGCGTACCACGCCACCCTTCCTGGCTTCACGAAGCTTCGCGTCGGCTTCTCGCATCCGGTCTCGCGGCAGAGCGATGCCTTCCTCAACATCGAGAATCTGACGAACGATCAGGTTGGCGAGTTCGTGACCGTCGCGCCCTCTCGTGGTCGCACGGTTCTCTTCGGCGTGCGCTTCGGGCAGTGAGTAGCCAGAGATGACTTTCACCATGGCAACCAGTGCTCGGCCGCGCGCGGGAGAGTCGAGCGCGCGTCTCGGCCTCTCCGCGTGCGCGACGCTGTTCTTCCTGATTGCGTCTGCGGCCGGAGCGCAGTCGTCATCGGTATCGTCGCCGGCGCCATCGGGACCGGCGGGCGACCCGCCGGGCGCGCTCCCCTACGACCTGGCCTTCACCCGGCGCACTCTGCTCTGGGAGCCGACGATCGCCGTGTCGCCCGACGGCCGCACGGTCGCCTACGAGGTGCGCCTCCCGCCGGCCGACACGACGACGGACGATCGCTGGGCGCCGAGCGGCGCGCCGAGCAGCTCGGTGGGCGCGCGCATCAGCATTACCGACCATACCACGGGCCACACTACGGAGGTGTGTCCGGGCGGGAGCTGCTGGCGTCCCGTCTGGTCGCCCGACGGCAGTCGGCTCGCTTTCTACTCGGATGCGGACGGCGCGCCGCGACTCTGGGTGTATGACATCGCGAGCCGTCGTTCCAGGCGGCTCGCGGCGGCGGTGATCAAGCCGAAGCTCTGGGTCGGTGACGAGCCGCGCTGGAGTCCCGACGGCCGCACCGTGTACGTGCCTCTGCTACCGGCGGGATCGGCGGAGCGCGCCGCGGCACCCGTGGCGAGCGCGCCGAGCGCCACACCGGCGAACGATGCGGGTGTAACGGTCCTCACGAGCGGGAGCGAGGCCGCCGTCGATTCCGCGAAGGGCGCCGATCCCGGCCCGCACGCCGCGTTCTTGTTGCGCGAGAATCTCGCAGGCATCGGCGCGGTGGATGTGGCCTCGGGGCGCACGCGTGCGCTGGTCTCGTCGGAGGTCGAACCGCGCCCGAGCGTGTTCCGCGTCTCGCCGTCGGGACGCTGGGTCAGCTACCTCTCGGTGTTCGATCTGAAAACCATCACCAGCCAGGTCACGACCATGGATCTGGCTCTCGTCCCCGCCACTGGTGGCGAGGTGCGCGTGGTGGCCACCGGTCTGACGGTGCTCGACGATTACTTCAGGTCCAACTACAGTTGGCACCCCACCGAGGACCGACTCGTCTACATCAAGGACGGGGAGCTCTGGCTGGTAGACGCGGTGGGCGGCTCTGCCCCGCGCCGGCTCGGTGAGGAGCTCGGCGAGCTCGCGCCGACCGTCAACTGGTTCACGCGCGACGGGCGCGCGGTCGTAGTCGGCACCGACCCGCAGGACGACAAGGATTATGGGGACGCGCGCCCGCGCGGCATCGCCGTCGTCCCGCTCGACGGCGGCCGGCCCACGCGAATCGCGCTGGACGATGCGCGCTGGCGCTACCGCTCGATCATCAAGGCGGACGAGCGTACCGTGTGGCAGCCCGACAGCGCTTCGGTCACGATAGTCGCCGAGGAGCGCGCCACTGGGGAACTGGCTGTCGTGCGACTCGATCCCGCAACGGGCGCTAGCCGAGTGTTGTGGAAGGGGCTCGCGCGGCTCAACGAGCTCACCGGCGGCGGGCGCCACGACGTCATCTTCGGCGCGTTCGAGGATCTCGCGACGCCTCCGGACATCTATCGCTTCGCGGCGGACTTCGCGTCGAAGACGCGCGTGTCGCACATCGAGCCGCGGCTGGATGCAGTGGCCGCCGGCACCGTGGAGGTGTTCGAGACATCGGTGCCGCTCTACGACGGACGCCTGGAAAAGGTGCGCACCGCGGTGCTGCTGCCGCCCGGTGCCAGGCGCGGTGACCGGCTCCCGGCGATCGTCATGATGTATCCGGGCTCCAACTCGGTGCGCGAGGCGACGATGTTCGGCGGCGGGAGCATACCATCGGTGCCGGTGCTGCTCTTCACGAGCCGCGGCTACGCCGTCGTTCTCGCCGACGCCACGCTCGGCCCCAACCGCGAGGTGGGGAATCCCATGCAGCAGCTTGTGGACGTAGTGCTGCCGCAGGCGTACCGGGCGGCGGAGCTGGGGTACGTGGATGTGGAGCGGCTGGCCATTACCGGCCAGTCGTTCGGCGGCTACGGTACTGCGGCCATCGTGAGCCGCACTAACCTCTTCAGGGCGGCGGTGGCGATCTCGGGGATCTACGACCTCCCCGGTACCTACGGCCACCTGACGCCCGACGGCAGCTCGTTCTGGATCGGCTGGTCCGAGGGAGGCCAGGCGCGCATGGGCACGCACCCGTGGGGCGACTTGCGCCGCTACATAGACAACTCGCCCTACTACCAGGCCGACAGGATCTTCACGCCGTTGCTCATAGTGCACGGCGATAAGGACAACGCCTGGCACGATGGACAGAAGCTGTTCGCCGCGCTGAGACGGCTGGATCGGCCGGCGCAGTTCGCCGGCTACGAGGGACAGGGGCACGTCATCTGGGAGTGGCGGGTTCCGGCCGCGGTGGATGCCTCGCGACGGATGGTGGAGTTCTACCGCCGGCATCTGGGGGATCCGCCGAGTGCGAGCTCCGCGGGTGGTCGATAGGAGCTTCCCGCCACCCCTGTGAGAAGTAGCCGGGAGAGCGAGCAGCCCCTGCCTCCTGTTTTGCGCACTGCTCGATGATCAGCCGCGCCTCCGCCTGCACTCCGGGGGAGGCGGGCTGCCCCTCCTCGATCCACCCCGCGCGAGTGAAGCGGCGCACGATCGTCTCGGGGCGCCGGGCCGAGAGCCTCTCCGGTTCTTATCATGGACCTGGGTCAGCGGAGTCTCTTTCGCGGCATAGGTGACGACGGGGTCAGGTCTTTAATTTCGAGTCGTATGGCCATTGGCCATACGACTCGAAATTAAAGACCTGACCCCGTCGCGCGCTTCAACACCTTTCCCGCGCGCGCGTCGGTGAACTTTCCTCCATCCACTACCGCCACGCCGTTCACGAGCACGTAGTCGATCCCCACCGGATACTGGTGCGGATCCTCGAACGTAGCGCGATCCTCCACCGTCGCCGGATCGAACACCACGACGTCGGCGTACATCCCTTCGGCCACCTGGCCGCGGTCGCGCAGGCCGAGCCGCCTGGCGGGCATGCCGGTCATCTTGTGCACCGCTTCCTCCAGTGTGAGTACGTGCCGCTCGCGCACGTAGCGGGCGAGCACGCGGGGGAAGGTGCCGTACCAGCGCGGATGCGGGTGGCCTTCGCCGGGACGCACGAGCCGCCCATCGGAAGCGATCATCGTGTGCGGGTAGCGCATGATGCGCTCGACGTCGGCGTCGTCGAGCACGTGGTAGATCGCCGACGCGCCGCCGCGCCGGAGTGCATCGATCACGAGCTCCGCGCCCGTCTCGGGGGTGGGCTCCAGTCCGCGCTCGCGCGCCCAGTCGGCCAGCGTCTTCCCTTCCAGATCGCGATTCCATGACACCTTCGCGAGCTGCACGCGCGAGATGTCGCCGCCGCCGCGGTCGTTCAGGATGTTGGAGACGATTCCTTTCACGATGCTGTCGCGCAGCGCGGGATCGCCGAGCCGCCGCGCGAAGGCGCTGTCGCCGTCGGCCATCGCCCACGCGGGTACGAGCACGCCGATTCCGGTGTACGTGGCCGTGTACGGGTACTGGTCGGCCATCACGTCGATGCCGGCTGCGCGCGCGGAGTCGATCATCGCGAGCGTGCGTACGCTCGCGCCCCACATCGGCTTCCCGACCACCTTGTGGTGAGTGAGTACCACCGGGATGTGCGCGCGCCGGCCGATCTCGATCGCCTCCTCCACTCCATCGATGAGGCCGAGCCCTTCCTCGCGCAGGTGTGAAGTGTAGATGCCACCGGAGTCCGCGGCCGCCTGCGCGAGCGCGACTACTTCGTCGGTCTTCGCGTAGGCGCCGGGAAGGTATTTCAACCCGGTCGAGAGCCCCCACGCTCCATCGCCCATGGCCTGCGCGACCATCTCGCGCATCCGCCGCAGCTCGTCGGCGGTGGGCGCGCGGTCGGCCATCCCCATCACGCGCCGGCGGATGGTGTTGTGCCCCGTGAGGAAGGCGACGTTCATCCCGAGGCCGAGCGCCTGCGCGGAGTCGAGATACGGGGCGAGCGGCCATGGCGAGCTTCCGTCCGGTCCGCCGAGCCCAGTGGTCACCCCCTGGCGCACGGCGCTCTCCGCGCCCGGGAGCCGGAGGAGGGGATCGAGGTGCGCATGCAGGTCGATGAAGCCCGGTGCCACCACTCGTCCGGATGCATCGATGACGCGCGTCGCGCTGTCGCGCTCGAGCGGCGAGCGCGAGACGCGCACGATGCGGTCGC
>JBIQMO010000008.1:0-62923 GCA_044463245.1 Gemmatimonas aurantiaca | reverse complement strand
GTGCCGTGCTCCGGCGGGATGTGGTTCGATCCCTTCGACTCGTAGTGGACGTAGTTCTCCCAACGCTCGCTCGCCGCACTCAGGCGCGCATCCGCGACGCCGGCGGCCGCGCGCAGCACGAGCTGCAGCGCGACGAACGCGAGCGCGAAGGAGCGGAAGCGGAGGGTGCGGCGGAGCATCGGGGGAGGATAGTCAGGGATGGAGCGCAGCGGAAGGCGGGGAGGCCGCCGAGCGATTCCCCACGGCACAGCGATGTGGACGGGCACGCGAGCGTTCTCATCGCATGGATCCAAGCCGCTGTGGCGGCGGGGGCGAATTCGGTAGCGGATGGTTGTGGCGGGCGCTCGGCTCGTCCGTGATTCGCACCACGCTGAACCGTCCGGGTCCCTGAAGCCATCTACGCGGAGAGGGCCAATCAGCCGTTTGTCAGAATCGTAGGTTGGACAGTCGTCCCCGTCCGGATCTTCGTGACCTCCCCCCCGGCTGCTCGTCACAGGCGTGAGACATTGTGTTTCGCGCGCCGAACGGTGTCGCGGCGCTGTGCTCGTAGAGGTCGCACGAGTCAGTGGAGGTGGCGGGCGGTAGCTACACGCTGAGCATCGGTCCGACCGGCGCGAGTCGTGTCGAGATGCTCCTGTACGAGATGCGCCCGGTCGAAGGGCGCTAACATGCCCCTCCTGCAGGGATTCACCGGGCCAGTGATAGGCCCCGATCGTGTAGCGGACGAGGATTTCGGCGATGACGACTTCTGCGAGCTCGCCCTGCGGCACATCTGGCGGACACTCCGGCGGAGGACGCCAGCGGGAGCTGGAGGCGCTCAACAGCGAACTGCGACAGCGGATCATAGAGCTCGAGGCACAGTCGCAGGCAGCGCAGTCGATGGCCGAGCAGCTCGAGGAGCAGGCCGCCGAGCTGGAAGCCGCGAACCAGGAGCTTGCGGAGGCGCTGCGCGAGACGGAGCGCGCGCATGGTGTCGCGCGGAGGTCGGAGGCGCGCTACCGGCTCCTCTTCGACGCCAACCCGTTGCCCGCGTGGGTCTACGATCGCGACACGCTCCGCTTCCTGGCCGTCAACCAGTCGGCGGTGCGCGAGTACGGCTACTCGGAGGAAGAGCTCCTCTCGCTGACGCTGGCCGACATTCGACCACCCGAAGATGTGCCCGCACTGCTCGATGCGGTGGCTGCATCCAGCGACGGTCTGCATCGCGGCGGCGGCTGGCGCCACCGGCGAAAAGATGGAACGGTGCTCGACGTCGAGATCGTGAGTCACGGGATCGAGTTCGACGGCCACCGGAACGCGGAGCTCATCATCGTCCTCGACGTCACCGACCGGCTCCGCGCCGAAGCGAAGCTGCGCGACCAGGCCGACGTACTGCGCGCCGTGGTGGACGACTCGCCACTCGGCGTGATCGTGCTCGATCTCGACCTGCGAATCTCCCGATGGAATCCATCCGCCGAGCGGATCTTCGGCTGGAGCGCCGAGGAGGTGCTGGGGAAGTCGTACGACATCGTCATCCCGGAGGAGCGGCGCGACGAGCACGCGCGGCTGCGCGCGGACTCCATCGCCGGCAAGACGATCATGAACGTGGAGTCGCAGCGTCGCCGGAAGGACGGGTCTCTGGTGGACGTCAGCATCTCCGTCGCCGCGCTGCGCCACGCCGACGGGGGCGTGCGCGGCTTCGCCGTGGTGCTGGCCGACATCGCGGAGCGGCTGCGTCTCGAGACGCGGCTCCGGCAGACGGAGAAGATGGAGGCGGTGGGCCAGCTTGCCGGCGGGATCGCGCACGACTTCAACAACCTTCTCACCGTCATCACCAGCTACAGCGGGCTCCTGCTGGGGGAGCTGCCGCAGGGGAGCCCGCTGCAGGCGGACGTGCAGCAGATCGGCGGCGCGGCGAAGCGAGCAGCGGCGCTCACGCGGCAGCTGCTGGCGTTCAGCCGTCAGCAGGTGCTGCGTCCGCAGCTTCTCACCTTGAACAGCGTGGTGGGCGGGCTGGAGAAGCTCCTTCGTCGTCTGGTGCGCGAGGATATCGAGATCACTACCATGCTCGACTCCGACGCAGGTCTGGTGGAGGCCGATCCGGGGCAGCTCGAGCAGATGATCATCAACCTCGTCGTGAACGCGCGCGACGCGATGCCGCACGGCGGCACGCTGACCATCCGGACATCGAATGCGGAGCTCGACGAGTCGTACGTCGAGCTACACACCGAGGCGGCGGTGGTACCCGGTCGCTACGTGAAGCTCTCGGTGACCGACACCGGCATCGGGATGACGCCGGAGGTGAGGCGGCGGATCTTCGATCCATTCTTCACGACCAAGGCGCCAGGAGTGGGAACCGGGCTCGGGCTCGCCACCGTGTACGGGATCGTGAAGCAGAGCGGCGGCTACATCTGGGTGTACAGCGAGCCGGGTCGGGGCGCCGCGTTCGAGATCTACCTCCCGCACGCCGGCAAGACCAGGAAGGCTGGCGCGCCTGAGGCACGGACAGCCACCGGACGACTCGAGGGCAACGAGACCCTGCTGTTGGTGGAGGACGACACGGCGCTCCGCTCGGTGGCCTGCCGCGCGCTCCGCGCCTACGGCTACATGGTGCTCGACGCGGCGAACGGCCGCGAGGCGCTCGCGCTGTGCGCGGAGCACGACGGCCCCATCCACGCCGTGGTGACCGACCTGGTGATGCCCGAGATGGGCGGCGGCGAGCTCTCCGAGCGGATAGCGGCGCGGCGACCCGGGATCAAGGTTCTGCTCATGTCGGGCTACGCGAGAGACGAGGTGATGCGGAAGAACATCTCGTGCTCGGGAGCGGCGTTCATCGAGAAGCCCTTCACCACGGAGATGCTGGCGGGGAGAGTGAGGGAAGTGCTGGACGGGTGATTTTCGCTGCGATGTGTCCGAAAAGTGTCTACATCGACTCGGTCCGGCAGTCTCCGCAAGGCAGCGTTTCAGGACCTGAACCCGTCCCGCTCTCGTAGAACCCTCGGCTCTCGTGCCAGCGTCGAGTGCAGGCGCTCGGCTGCTTCCTCCGTATCCAGGCATGCGGCCGCGAAGGACTTCCTCAGCAGCTCGTCCGGCAGGAACTCGTCGAATTTCGTCTGGACGCAGAAGACGCGTTCGAGGTGGCTCGCCATCGCTTCCGCGTCCCACTCTTCCTGCGCGAGCGCGGCAAGACCATTCGCGATCTCCTCCACGCCTCCCGGCACGGCCGTGAGCGTGAGGTAGAAGCCAGCCCGGCTCACGGTCGCGAAGCCCGCCTGCGTGATGCGGAGCGCGAGCGTGCGAAGCGCGCGGCTTCCCGCCCACGGTACGATCGCCACCTTCTCCCGGCTGAGCGGTAGGAGGGTGGGCCCAGCCGCGATGCCGCTGGCGCGCGCGATCTGGCGCGCCTCGGCCAGCCGCGCGGCGGCTCGCTCGGTGACGTACGGGTACACGGTGTCTTCTTCGAGAACCCGGCGCATGCGTTCGACAATGCGGCCATGTACGTCGCCGCCGTGGCCGCCGATGAAGTGCGTCTTCAGCGATCCCTTCACGCGCCTCACCACCAGCACACGCTGATCGGCTACGATCTCGACGACTTCCCAGGTCCGCCCGGCAAGCGCAAATCGCTCGCCCGCTGGCACCGGGCTCGCGATCGTCCCGATGTCGCGAGCGCCCTCCTTTACGGCCCATTCGGCCGTGTCCTGGAACGTCGCGAGGAACCTGTAGTGATGGACGATGTTACCGCCTTCGAGCCCCAGTATCAGTCCTCCCTCTTCGGTGCGCTGCAGATGGTCGAGCTCGAGCAGGTGACGGAGCAAAGCGCGGAAGTCGTCCTGCGACACATTCGTGAATGGGGCGAGCGTCAGCACGCGCTCCGCGAGCTGTGGCGGCGTGAGCTCGCCGGCGGCACCAACGACGCTCATGGTCTGGTGGTACAACAAACTCCCGGGGAGATGCACCCGCGCCAGCGGCTCGATCCATTTCTCCTCGGCGTAGATCTGGATGGTCGCGATTGCCTGAATGAGCTCCCAGGGGATCCGATCGAGCAGCGGCGTTTTGTCGTCCGGTTCATCCTCGCGCAGCAGAAAGAACATTTCCGGACGCTGACCGCGTCGACCCGCGCGCCCGAGGCGCTGCAGGAAGCTCGCTACCGAGAAGGTCGGTCCGAGCTGAAGCACTCGATCCAGTTGCCCGAGGTCGATCCCCAGCTCCAGTGTGACGGTGGCTGCCGTGCAGGCCGGACCCTCGCCGTCGCGCATCGCGGTCTCGGCGCTCTCGCGAAGCGCCGCTGCGATACTCCCGTGATGCACGTAGTAGATGTCGGGCATGTGCTCCCGCTCGGCAAATCGCCGCAGTCCCGTGATGATCTCCTCGGCGTCCGCCCGCGAATTCGTGAAGATCAGACTCTTGCGCTTCTGGGTCGCATCGTATGCGGCCCGGAAAAGATCCTCCTGACGCGCGATCAGCTCATCGGCGAGCGCGGTTTGGGGCTCGTCGTCGCCATCCGCTGCCGCTTCCTGCGTTCCCGGCCCGTCCTGGGTTGCGGAGTGGTCTTCCGATTCGCCGGCGCGTTCCTTTCGCTCCGCCTTCACGGTGAAGTGATCGACGAGAAGAAAAACCGTGCGGCCACCCTCCTCGGCGACGACCTCCACTCCGCGGCCCGAGGTGCCGTTCAGCCACATCGCGGCCTCGTTGTAGTCACCTAAGGTCGCGGAGAGACCGACGCGCCGCGGGAGACGTCTGCGATCGAGTGCATAGCGGGCGAGCCGATCGAGGAGCGCAAGCACCTGCCCACCGCGGTCGGATGCCATGAAGGCGTGTACTTCGTCGATTACCACCCAACGCAGGTCGCCGAAGAGGCGCATCAGCTCCGCGCTCCGGTTGAGCAGGAGCCCCTCCAATGCCTCGGGAGTGATCTGGAGAATTCCGCTCGGTCGCTTCAGGAGAGCGTGCTTCCGGCTCGCCGGCACGTCTCCGTGCCAGGGAGTTACCGCTATTCCGGCGTCGATGCACAGATCGCCCAGTCGGAGAAACTGGTCGTTGATGAGTGCCTTGAGGGGTCCGATATACAGCGCGCCTACCGTGGCTGGTGGATCCTCGAAGAGCTGAGTCAGGATGGGGAGAAAGGCCGCCTCGGTCTTGCCGCTCGCCGTACCTGCCGCGAGCAGCAAGTGCTTGTCCGTGTCGAACGCTGCCGCGGCAGCGCGTACTTGAATGTCACGCAGCTCGGTCCACCCATGCTTCCAGATGAACTCCTGGATGAAGGGAGCGAGGCGGTCGAAGGCACTCGGCGTCGTGGTCTGGTCGGGCATGGCGCGGCGGCGCGGCCGTTGGAGCCGCAAGGACGAATGGTCTAGAGAGTGAACGACTTGAACTTGTCGTCTATTCCATCGTTCCCGGCGGGTGCCTCACGTGCCTCGGGTGCAGCTGGCGCCCCATCGTTCTCGAGGGTGACCGTGTCCGTATCGGGACCGGCTGCAGTCGGCTGGAAATCCTCGCCGTAGATCAGCGCATCGAACCCCACGCTCGGATTCTGCTGGATGAGATTCAGCACTGCGATGAAGTCGCGAATGATCTCGCGCGGTGTGTTGAAGCGCCGAGCGCCGAGGCGATTCAGAGTCTCCTCCATGAAGCTCTTGAGCTGCTCATCGGTGACGTGCTCGGGGTAGCCGTGGAACATGGCATGGAGGTGTCGCAGGCGCTGCAGGAGGACGAAGATCTCCTCGAACGACAACGGGTCGAGCTTGATCACGGTGCCGCTCATGTCGCGGATTCCCGCACGTACGGCGAACCGGCTCTCCTGGAGACGTGTGCGTAGCGCGTCGTAGGAAAAGAGGCCGCGCCGGGTATCCTCCACCATCTGCGGTGTGGCACCAAGAAGGATCCCCAGGTGCTGCGCCTTCCCCTGCAGGCAGTCGTTCAGGATCGTCAGGAGCTTTTCGTAGTTGCTCGTTCGCGCCTGGCTGTGGGAGATCTTGTAGAGATTTACCGCCTCGTCGATGATGACGATTAGCCCGTGGTAGCCGATCGCAGTCACGAAGGTGGCGAGCAGCTTCACGTAGTCATACCAGTTGTCATCGTCGATCATCACGCGAACCACTCCACCCAGCGACTCGCGTGCCTCCGTCTTCGTGGCGTACTCACCGCGGAGCCAGCGGAGTGCCGCCGCCTTTTTCGATTCGTCCTGCTCGACGTGGCCGCGCCAGTAGGTGGCGAGAACCTGCGCGAAATCGAAGCCGTGAACGAGACCTTCCATCGAGCTCACCGTCTCGATGATCTTCGCTTCGACCGCTTTGGGGAACGCGGGGTCGGCCGCCGAGAGCTCCTGCTCGCGCATCACGTCCGCCTGGACGCCGGAGATCCACTTTTCCAGGATGGTAGCCAGGGCGCCGCCGTCGGGTCGCGTCCGGGTGGCCATGTTCTTCGTCAGCTCGCGATAGGTGGCTAGCCCCTGGCCCTGGGTGCCAGTGAGCCGACGCTCTGGAGAAAGGTCGGCATCCATGACTACGTAGCTCCGCGTCAGCGCGTAGTTGCGCGCGAGCTGGAGGAGGAAGCTTTTGCCAGATCCGAATGGTCCCGAAACGATGCGGAATGCGGCGCCGCCTTCCCCTACGTTGTCGAGGTCCGTCACGATCGCGTCGATCTCCTCCTTGCGGCCGACCGCGAGGTGTTCGATCCCGGTTCGCGGCGTAACGCCCGCTGCAATCGAGTTCATGACGGCGGTGAGGATCCGGCGCGGTACCTTCGGGGAAGGGGAGTTTGTCGGGGGCATGGCGGGTGGGTGGTTGGTGTCGCAGTCAGCGACCGTGGATTGGCGAAATCAGGAGGCAGCAGAGCTGTCGAGGGATGAGTGGATGCGATCGAGCAGTTCGGCCACGTAGTTGCGGGCATCTTCGATCAGCACGGGAGGCGACACGCTCGCATCCACCAGGATGTCGCCGTAGGTCGATGCGAGTGCGCACTCATTGATGCGATCCACCAGAAGGAGCGGTGTCGTGGCCTGCTCGGTGGCTGCCGAGGAGAGTTTCTCTCCCACGCTCGCGTCACCCCTGGAGATGATGGCGAGCGCGCGGAGCTCCACCGGCCCGAAGCCGCCTGTGTCCGGATGCTCCTGGGACTCCGGTGAGCTCGAGGCGGTGCCCGGCGAAGTCGCGGCAGCGCCGGGGGATTTTGACGCAGCACTGTGCTCACTGTAGCCCTCGAGCGATCCGTTCAGTACCCAGTGTACCTCATCGCGAAAGTCCTCCTGAACCACCAGGGTGTCACCCTCGGTTACGATGAGCACATCGCCGATCGCGTCGACCGCGTGATCGTTGATCTCGTCCACGAGCGGCCCGATGAGGGTGCCGGACGTTGCAGCCTGGAGCGCGGGGGCGCCCCGCGGAGATTCCCAGCCTTGCGTGGCGAGCGACTCGAGGAGTGCGTGTGCCGGGGTAGAGAGCGAGGAGAGGGCTGCGCGCACTGCCGCGAGATCCGTGAGAAGCCCCGCGGCGAGATGCTCGGCAGATGCCTCGGACGGTGTTCGAGCGGCGGTGGCCAGCGGTTCCACCGGTACGGACCCGGCAGCCGGCGGCGTTGCGGCCGCGGCACGGGCAGTCGGCGGGTCGCTCGCCATGGTTGCCGCGGTCGCGCCCTCATCGATACCCTCCAGAAGTCGCAGGCGGACGTCGACCGATTCCTGGGCCAGCTCGCGTGCCCTGGAGAGGTCGATCGTCACCTTCGCCTTCGGTCGCGTAGAGCGGATGAACGTGGCGAAGTGCTCATCTAGTGCCTGGGCGAGCCCCGGCTCGAGCGTGATACCGCGCAACTTCGCAGCGAAATGCCGCTCCTTGCGTAATAAGTTCTCGCTGTAGCGCACCGCGTTGCGATATGCGAGCACGGCCGGCGTAGTGTCGGAGATGTGCGCCACCTGCCCGAGCACTACCGGCTTCCGCTTCCAGTCGTAAACGGCACCCTGGAACGCCGCGCGGGAAAGCTTGCGATAGCCGCTCGTAGCGATCGTCTGCTCGCGCGGCGTGCATCCGTGTTGCGACAGAAAGAAGGAGTCGGTGATGACGAATGCCTCGCGGTACGCCCGATCGACCCAGCCCTCGCCGTTACTGCCCGCGTTGTTCGTGCGGTAGAACTTGTTGTCGCCTAGCCGTGGATCGCTGACGAGTAGCGCAAGGCTCGCGTTACTCATCTCGGCGTACTCGCCGCCGCCCCACTGTTTGTCAGTGACGAGGAGCAGCTCGTCTGGTCCGGTGCCGGCGCCGAGGTCGACGGCTCTCTGCACGAAGTCGAGTGCCGTGGCCTGAGCGACCTCCGTGGCGTAGAGGTCCGTTATCCAATGCACCAGGTAGTGATCGAGCTTCGGGAAGGTCCCACGATAGCCGATCCACAAGCGCTCGAGTTGCTGGCCAGCATTCAATGCATTCTCGGCGCCGATCAGATGCAGCAACTCGTACACGTGGACGAAGATGTAGCTCAAGTCCGTGCGGGGCGTCTCGCCATTCCTGACCGCGTTGCGCCACTTGAAGTAGAACTTCAGCTGGCCCGGCGCCATCTGGGAGTATGTCGAGTAGTACGCCTGGAAGGCGACGAACCTTGCTGCTGGATCACCTCTGTAGGCGGCGAACTTCCGTGCGATGGTCGAGAACTCACCGATCACGTTGCGCGGCGAGGGCGTTTCGCCGGACGGTCCACCGCTCGACCGTAGATGCGGCGGAGAAGCGGGTATGTCGCCCCCGGCCACCCGCTGCGGCGATGACTTTACTTCACCAAAGGAGATTCCGGCGGCCCGGAGGCCGTACGTGTCGCGCGCGGCCGGTGCACGCTCCCTGGCGGGGGTCAGGCGCTGGTTCCGCCAGCGGCCTACGTCCCCGCCGAGCAGACGGATCGCCTCCACGGCGCTCGATATCGGATTACAGACTTGCTGCAATTCCCGAAAACCGATCATCGCTGAGAGCGTGATCCATGGAACCATCTCGCCGGTCGTGGGGCTCGGCAGCACGAGGCGCACCGTCACCGGTAGTGACCTCGGTCCGGAGAAGAGCGCAATCAGCACGGAGATCACGGTGGCGGCGTTGAGCTCCGCGAGATCTTCATCGATGTCGCGCGCTTTGCGTGCGTCTACGACCACGCGACCGCCGCGGCCGATCCGCGGCACGCCGGAGGGGATGTCCTGCCAGCGCAGCGCCTGGCCGCTCAGCTCCCAGACGCTGGACGCGCCGTCATTCGCTCCCGCAGATGAGGGGTGAATCGAGAGCTCGACCACTACGTTCTGCACGCTCTCGGGGCGCCGCTCATGCCAGCGAGCGAGAAGGGACTCGAGCGCGGCCGGGTCGCCAGCGTCCGCCGCCGTCACCAACTTCTCTACGCGCTCGATTTCTCTCCGGTTCGCCGCGCGCAGGCGCACCGTCTCCTGGTCGAGCGACTCCTCGAGCCTTGCCCCGCGCTGTATGGTGAGGTAGGCAATTCCCCCGAAGATGAGGACCCCCGTCGTCCCGAGGATCCAGCCGTTGGGGAAGAGAAAGAGAACGAGGGGGATCGCAACGAGCCACCACGGGAACTTCCTGGCGTCCGCGACCAGGCGTTCAACCTCGCGGGCACGGCGCTGCTCATCGAATTGTTTCGGATGCCGCGTGGCGTTTCCCGCGTCGATGATAGCCGGTAGAGCGGAACGCCAGCCGATGTTCTGCTGCACGCGTGACTCCAAGTGCTTGGGCGGCAGGGCTATCCCGGCCGATGAGTCGGGCAGCCTCGTTCTGGAATGTCGGGAGAGGATCTCGAGGAAGCTCTGCCCACAGGCAGTGGGGATAGAGCATCAGACAAGAATGGAACGTATGGCGCCCGGTGTCGAGGTCGCCAGAGGATGGGACGGTCGCTGGGGCGCTCATGGAGGAAGAGTCTCGGCTTCCCGCGCGCGTCCGCTTCAGACGGCGGCCCTGCCAGCTCCATTCGTTCGGATGAGCCTCCGGAGATCCGGGAGCAGGGATACCAACCCATCCCAGCCCGACTCGATGGGAGGGCGTGAGCGTGGATCGTCGAGCCCGAGTTGGGCGATGGTGTACTGGTGCTTGCCGTAGTTACAGCTCAGGCACGCCGTTACGAGATTCGTCTCATCGTCCGCGCCGCCGAGCGTGATCGGGTGCACATGATCGTACTCCGTCCGGGCCAGGTACGGTATGCCGTGCATAGTCGTGTTAGTCCTGCCCCATGGAAGCACATCACTGCCCAGGAGAACGTGCAACGACTTGTGCACCTCTCGCGCGATGGTAGGGAGGCCGCAATACCGGCAGTGGTAGGCGTCGCGCCGGAAGACCCGCTGGATGAGCGCACGGGAAGTCGTCCCGCTCCGCTTCACCTTCGTAGCCGGCTGCGCGACCTGGAGTATCCTGTTGCGCGTATTCCCGGAGACTTGGCCGTGATCGTCGAACCACTCGGCAGCCTCGCTGCCGTGGAGCGAAGCGATCCGCTCGCTGGCCCCCGAGAGGTCGCCACCGGCCGCTAACCGGGCGGCAACGGCGAATTCGAGAATCTCATCCCGCAACCAGCTCGGCGGGGGAAGGGGAGCATGGCGGCTCCAGCTCTCCACTGGTCCAAACAAAACACAATGACCGCTGGGCCTGGCGCTTGTTTTTTTGCACATGGTTCGAGTTTTCGTGGCCGCACGTCCAGCACGGGCGTACCCCGCTGGACGAGAGCGCACGCTGATGGTGAGGCAGCCGCTGGTGACCAGAGGCTCCGATTCTGGAGAAGTTTCCTCTGTTGGGCTACCTGGATGACCAGTACCCAATCAGCCGAAAATTATGCGACTCGTTCCGGTGAACGCGTATCTGCCAGGCTCGAGGCTTTCCCTCTGGAGCGGCACCACATAGCCGGCTTCCGCGAGCGACGTCAGGGAGGTCGATACGGCGGGCTGCTTCACCTTCCAGAGCTTCGCGAGCTCCTCCTGCGTGGGCGTCGCGGTGCTGCCGAGCTTCGTCGCCCACTCCTGGAGCTGGCGCTGGCGTACGGTGCTCAGCGTCTGAGTGAAGATGTCGCCGTACCGGGTCCGGAGCACCTCGCTCAGGTCGGCGAGCGGTATCGGCGTTCCCGGGTGCTTCCCCACGAGCCCTGCCAGCGCACTCACTCCCTCCTCGAGTGCCTTCAGGAGTCCGCGGAGATCGCCGCGGAAGAGCGAATAGAGCTCGGCCACGGTAGCCTTGCTCACGGGATGTTTCACCTTCGCTGCGGAGTCGATGGCCAGGAACCGATAGCGCTCGGCGAGCAGCTCCTGAACGTGGCTTATGGGGAGTGGCCCCAGCGTCGTGATCGAGAAGACGCTTCGGACCTGCTGATGGGCCAGCACGGTCGAGGCTATCGCTTCGGCGGTGCCAACCAAGATGACGTGCAGCCCTGCCTGGAGAAGTACCGGATCGCGGAGCGAGCGCAGGATGTCGGCAGCGGTGCCCGGCTCGCGGTCGGAGAGGTTCTCGAGGTTGTCGAGGTGGAGGACCACGCCACGCGCATCGGCCTCCGTGGCGAGGTCGAGGAGCGCGCGTATCAGCGATGGTCCCTCCAGCATGATCCCTGACGTTGGGGTGGCGGCCGCCGTGGAGCGCGCGGCACCGCCACCTGAGCCGAAGAGCGAGGCGCTCACGCCACCACCGCTCATGCGGAAGGCGCGCACATACCGCCGCGCTCTCTGCATTGCATCGTTGTCCGTGGCCATGGGCCGGGCCGTGATGATGGCCTCGTAGATCCCGCTCAGGATCCGCCCCATCACCGACTCTACCGTGTCGTCCGGGTGGAACGGGATGATGTCACGTGTGGCCCAGTAGCCTGCCTCCACGGCCGCGGCCTTCACTCGCTGCACGAACGTAGTCTTCCCCACGCCAGGCGCTCCACCCAGCGCCTGCCTGGAGGTGCTCGCCCCGCCGATGCCGGCCAACAGCTGCTCGGTTTCCGCCTTGCGGCCGACGAACAGTTCCAGCGGATACCGGCGTGGCTCATCGCCGAGCGTCTCCTGGAAGAAGGGAGACTCCTCGAGCCCGAAGACCTGCCAGTAGTTGGGAAGCCCGTCGGCGCCGCCAGCCGCCTTCCCACGGCGATGCCGGGTTGCAGCCATATCAAAATTGTCCCGCGAAGGTCGTGATAAAGATGAATATCAACGATATCGTTGATATTCATCAATATCAATACAATTCCCGGACTCGTTGATGAGGAGTGCCCTCCACGTTTCGCGGGCCAACGTCGCACAGCGAAGATGACAGGTGGTGGACCGCCTTGACACGTCCCGAACCCAGCCGTATACGTAGCGCAGTCGCGCATACATATTCGCATACCGCCTCGTCGGGCCACCGCGTTCCCCTCTCCTGGCTCGACCCGCGATAGTCGCAGCAAGCGTCCGTCTCCAGGAATTCGGTGCCCCACCCGCTCTCGCAACACCACAAGGAGGATTGCGATGACACACAGTTGGGCTCGGCTACTGACTTACACAGCTGCTGTCACGCTGCTCCTCGCCGCTCCACCAACCATGGCGCAGACGTCGCCCACCATCCGCGGGAAGGTCACGGAGGCCGGCACGGCGAGACCTCTGTCCAGCGCTCAGGTGAACGTGGTAGGCACTACCAGAGGTGCGCTCACGAACGCCGACGGCGAGTTCTCGATAGCCGACGTCAGCCCGGGTGAGCACACGATCCGCGTTCGGATGCTCGGCTACGAGGTCCAGGAGAAACCCGTATCGGTTCCGGCAGAGGGCGTGGTGACAGTCGACTTCACGCTGAGAGCGACGGCGCTCTCGCTCGATGAGGTGGTGGTCACCGGAACACCAGGGCCAACGCAGAAGCGCACGCTAGGCAACACGATCACCACGGTAAGCGTCGCGGACGTGAACGGGAAAGTCGCGAACCAGAACGTCACCGAGCTGCTCACCTCCAAGGTGCCTGGCATGACGATCTCCGGCGGCGCCGGCGGCGCCGGTGGCGCGCGGAACATCAAGATCCGCGGAGTTACATCGCTCAACGCCGGGAATCAGCCGGTCGTCTACGTCGACGGTGTGAAGGTGGCGAACGGCACGCTCGGAAACTTCACGGCCGAGTGCTGCAACTCCGCCGGCGAATCGCAGATGACCGACGCCCTGGCGGCCATCGCACCCGAGGATATCGAAACGATCGAGGTGATCAAGGGGCCCGCGGCGGCAACGCTCTATGGAGCGGATGCGGCGGCCGGCGTCATCCAGA
The DNA here is from genome assembly GCA_044463245.1 of Gemmatimonas aurantiaca. Taxonomy (GTDB): domain Bacteria; phylum Gemmatimonadota; class Gemmatimonadetes; order Gemmatimonadales; family Gemmatimonadaceae; genus JADGGM01. The sequence continues at coordinate 49,742 of JBIQMO010000008.1, read as the reverse complement.
TCATCACCAAGAAAGGGAAGATGGGCCAGCAGCAGCTCTCGTGGACCGCGAAGGCGCGCTACGGGTCGCAGGAGTGGGGGGCAGATGAGCCGGTGAACTGGACGCTGTGCGACTCCGCGAAGATCGTAAATCCGACCGCCTGGCCGGGCTGTGACGGAGTCTCGCCGGGCACGCGCCTCAGCCAGAACGTCATGCAGGCCCACCCGAACGAGATACGAAGTGGCGCTCTCTCCAACTACTCGCTCAGCGTGCGTGGTGGCGGCGACCACCACTCGTTCTACATGTCCGGAAGTCTGGATGATGAGGACGGGATCCTGCTCAACAATTTCGCCAGGCGACGCTCGCTGCGCACCAACTTCGCGTTCTCACCGGTTCCCGAGGCCGACTTCTCCGTCAATGTCGGCTTCACGCGACAGCACGTGCGGCTCCCCAAGAGCGACGACGATGCGAACAGCATCATGTTCAACTCGATGCTCTATCGCCCGGGCCGCGCGAATCCGTGGGGGAATAGCCTGGACCCCGACACGGCGAACATGTACGACAACCAGACGAGGGCCAGCACGTTCATCCTGGGTGCGGTGGGTAACTACCGGCCATTTTCCTGGTTCAGCAACCGGCTCACCATCGGCTACACATCGCTCGTCTCCGAGGCCGACATCTACTACATGCCGGGACGCGTGTCGGTAAAGCTGGCATCGCCGGATCCGGGCGGGTTCGTGGCCCAGCAGATCCCGCGCACCGACAACTACACCGTCGACTACGCCGGAACGCTGACCGCGAAAGTCACGCCTTCCATTTCGTCGGCGTTCTCGCTCGGAGCGCAATTCCAGTCCAACAAGTACCACTACCTCTACGCAGACGGCCGGAAGCTGGCCAGCGCATCCTCGAGGCTCGTGAGCTCGGCCGCCGTCACGTCGAGCCGGGAGGAGTTCAGCGAGACGAACTCGCTGGGATTCTTCGCCCAGGAGCAGGTGGGGCTCAACGACAGGCTCTTCCTCACCGCCGGACTCCGTATGGACAACAATTCCGTCTTTGGTGACGAGATCAAGCGGATCTTCTATCCCAAGGTGTCTGCGTCCTACGTGATCTCGGACGAGGATTGGTTCAAGCTGCCCCACGTAGAGAACCTGAGGCTCCGCGCGGCGTGGGGTCAGGCCGGAAAGGCACCGGGCGCGTACGCGGCCGCCAGGACCTACTCATCATCGGTGGCGACAATCGGCGACGGGACGTCCGCTCCGGCGATCGCCGCGGACGAATACGGGAACCCGCACCTCGAGGCGGAGCGCGGTTCGGAGTTCGAGATCGGCTTCGACGCTTCGCTCTTCGACGGCCGGGCGGGCGTGCAGTTCACGTACTACGACAAGCACATGACCAACGGCCTTCTTCCGGTCGCCGTGTCGCCGTCCACCGGTTTCTCGGGGAGCTATCTCGCCAACCTGCTCGACATGACGAACAAGGGGCTCGAGATAGTGCTCTCCGGCACCCCGTTCCAGGGGAACGACTTCGTATGGGACGCGAGGGCCAACATCTCGACCAACAGCAACAAGCTGAACTCGTTCGGCGACGACCGGCCGCCCTCGCTCAGCGGGAACTACACCGGCGTGCAGGCGCTCCGCCCCGGCTACCCCGTCTACAGCTACTTCGGCCGCGGCCCCAAGCTCGACGCGAACGGCCAGGTGATGACGCAGAACGGCGTGGCGCTGGCCGGTGACACGGTCTACGTCGGTCCCTCGTCGCCGACGCGCGAAGTCGGCCTCTCGAACACGTTCACGCTATTCAAGAACTTCACCGTGTTCACGCTGCTCGACTACAAGGGCGGCTTCTACATGTTCGACGTCCGGGACTGGCGGCGCGCGTACGCGTCGGCGACTGAGTTCATGACGAATCCGAGCTCCGACCCGACCCAGGTAGCGATCTACAAAGCGTGGAACGGGCCGACGGGCTTCCTCAGCATGCCCTGGATCATGCCCGGGGATTTCATCAAGCTGCGCGACGTGTCGCTCAGCTACGCGCTTCCCGCGTCGGTCACGGACAGGATGCGCCTTGGGGATGCGAGCGTCACCCTGGCGGCCCACAACCTGGCCATACTGTGGACGAAGTACGGAGGGCTGGATCCGGAGGCCAACTTCAACGGCGCGAACGATTTCATTCGAACCGACGTCTGGACGGTGCCCCAGCTCCGGAGATACACGGTTTCACTCAACGTGAGCTTCTAGCCCCCTAACCCCACACGACGAGAGAGGAGAGCCAGGCAATGCGTGCTAACCACTCTGTCCTCATGAGAAGCCTCACTGTCGCACTCACCGCAGCGATACTGGCGGGGTGCAACGGGTTGCTGGACGTGACCAACCCGGGGGCAATCACCGAGGACGACCTGAAGAACCCCGACATGATCCCCGCGATCGTGAACGGTGCGGTAGGCGAGTTCCAGCCGGCGTTCGGCTCGGCCGTAGTCAACGGCGGCATCTTCTCCGATGAGCTGATAAGCCTCTTCACGACACCGAGCGCCGTGGACCTCAGAAGAATCAGCCCGACGAGTGTGCCGATCTACACGCAGCTGCAGCGCTCGCGCGGGGCCGCGGATCGGGGGATCACGGAGATCCAGGCGATCCTGGGAGATACCGCGTCCCACAACATCGGGATCGCTCGTCTCTACGACTACGGCGGCTACAGCATCTTACTCCTCGCGGAGACCTTCTGCGCTGCGCCGATAGACATGAGCGCCGCGTATACTCCGAACGAGCTCTTCGACATGGCCATCCAGCGCTTCAATAGCGCGATAACCGCGGCCGCCGCGGCGAAGGCCGCCGGTGCGAGCGCGGCTTCGGCCGACTCGCTGACCAACCTCGCCAATCTGGGCATCGCGCGCGCCGCGCTGGGGAAGAACGATCTGACGACGGCGAAGGCGAAGGCGTCGCTGGTGCCGGACGACTTCGAGTTCTGGGTCAATCATTCATCGAACTCCGACCGGGAATTCAACAACCTGGGTGACGCGAACCGCGCGGGTCACGAATATCTGGGTTACGACCCGGCGTTCGTCGGTCTCGACGATCCGAGAATCCCGCAGGACACCGTCCAGATGCAGGTGGCCTTCAACACGGCGTTCTCGATCTGGCTGCCGTACCAGCCATCCCAGTATGACGGATATCAGCCGGCCACGCTCATCAGAATAGACAACGCCACGTCGGTGCGCTTCGCGTCCGGGCTCGAGGCGCGCTACATCGAAGCCGAGGCAGACGGACCGACCTCGACGACGAACGACTTCGTGAACGAGCGGAGAGCGGTCGGGAACGAGGGGCCGGTCAGCCTGTCCGGCGATGCTCTCATGGCGGAGCTCAGGGAGCAGCGTCGCAGGGACTTCATGCTCACTGCACACCGCGTAGGCGACCTGAGGCGGTACCTCGCGTACCACGACGTAGACCAGTTCCCCACGGGTATCTGGCCCGGCGACAACACGCTGGTATACGGAACCGACACCTGCATGCCCATCCCCAACTCGGAACGCGACAGCAATCCGAACGTGGATTGATGCGGCCGAATGTGGGTGGAGCCGGCCTTCGTTTCGGCCGAAGCTCGGCGCTCGACGCCGGGAGAGGAGGAGCTGCAGAGACCAACGGGGCAAGGCGCATCCAGCCTCTCGACCATTCCATAACGGAGGAATTGCAAATGAAGGTCTCGATAGCCGGGTGGGCAGCCGTGGCTCTCATGGTCGCGGGGTGCAGCACCCAGCGGCCAGCGTCCGAGGAAGTAAGCTCGCCAGCGGTCCAGACTGGCCTGGAAGCATTCCTCGCCTCGCCCCCCGAGATCGTGAAGGGGAAGCGAATAGGACTAGTGACCAACCAGTCCGGGCTCACGGCCACGGGCGAGCGGAACATCGATGCGATCGGGAAGATCCAGGGCGTGAAGATCACGGCCATCTTCTCGCCCGAGCACGGGATCAGCGGGACGATGAGAGGCGGCGTGCAATCGAGCGTGGATGAGAAGACGGGGATCCCGATCACCTCGCTCTTCGGCAAGATCACGAAACCCACGCCCGAGATGCTGAGCGACGTGGACGTTCTCGTGTACGACATCCAGGACATCGGTGTTCGCCAGTACACCTTCGAATCCACGATGGCTCTCACGATGCAGGCAGCCGCCGAGAAGGGAATTCCCTACATCGTGCTCGACAGGCCGAACCCGATCACCGGGAACATCGTAGAGGGGAACCTCACCGACACCGCCTACCTCTCGTTCGTCGGCATCTATCCGGTGGCATCGCGCCACGGAATGACCGTGGGCGAGCTCGCGAAGATGTACAACGACGTCTACAAGATCGGCGCCGACCTGACGGTGATCCCGATGAAGGGGTGGAAGCGCGGGATGTGGTGGGACGAGACGGGGATCGCGTGGATCAACCCTTCGCCCAACATCCGCCGCGTCGAGGCCGAGGTCATCTATCCCGGGAGCGTCTTTTTCGAGGGCGGCAACATAAGCGAGGGTCGCGGCTCGCCCCTTCCGCTCGAGCAGGTTGGCGCTTCGTGGCTCGACAACCAGAAAGTCGCATCGGCGATGAACGCGATGCAGCTCCCCGGCGTTCACTTCGAGCCGGTGGACATCCAGGTGGACAGCACCTCACGGAGGTACCGGAACGAGACGATCAAGGGGATTCGTTTCGATGTCACCGACCGCGAGACATTCCGTCCGATAAGGTCGGCGCTTCTTCTCTTCAACGAGATCAAGAAGACCCACCCCGACAAGTTCGAGTGGGGCCGCAGCGGTCACTTCGACCAGCTCGCCGGCGGTACGGAACTGCGCAACGCCCTCGATTCGGGAACCGTCGCGGCGCTCCTCGACAAGTGGGATGCGCAGGCGGCCGGATTCAAGAAGATGCGGGCACCGTATCTCATCTACGGTGACGATGGCACCGTCACGACCGCGGCAGCCAAGTGACCGGACGTGAATGAGCGCTAGCGGCCGCTCCGTCACGCGGTGACGAGCGCTTTTCGTGGGAGGTGCAGTGAGTGAACCGCCGCCGAAACTCATTCCGAGTTTCGGCGGCGGTTCGCGGTTCACGCTGCCGCACTCTTATTCCAGTCGAGATGGAGTGGAGGGCTGGTCGGCCAGCTTCACGGCTCTGCGGCCATGAATTCCGCGGCCTCTTCACTCAACAGCGGCAGCGGCCGTATGTGCGCGCTGTGGCGCTTGGTGGCCGATTGGAAGAAACCGCCGCAGTAGTCCCGCACGCCGCATCCGGCGCAGCTCTCCAGATAGACGTTCTTCCAATCCGAGATAGACCGTACCGCGAAAGGCCAGAGCGATCGTGGTAGCGTGCAGAGCTGATGGTTGTAGATCAGCACTCGCATGCCGGCTTGCGCTATGGTGCGAGTAGCCGCCTCGAGCTGCGCAGCATAGTCGACCGGGTCGACCCAGAGCACGTCCAGATTCCGCGGTGTGAAGCCGAACATCTCGAGCCCCATCAGGGCGACCTGCTCCACGAATGGGAGGTTGCGCACGATGAACTCTGCGAGTTGCGGAAGTCGGTCGACTGTCTGCCGGTGCAGGACCACACGCAGCTCCGTCCGCACGCCGGTGCGAGCCAGGTTGTAGAAGCCGGCCAGCGTTTCGTCGTATGCGCCCGGCGCCTGTACGACGTAGTCGTGCCGCCAGTCGATGTCCGAGTAGAGCGGTATCCCCAGCATCATATCATGGTGCCGGATGACGCCGAGGCGGTGGGCGAAAGAAGCATCCTTGAAATTGCGACCGTTGGTCAGCACATGAAGCGCCGTCTGCGGTAGGCAGCGCTCGGCCTTCTCCACGATCGCGAAGAAGGAGTCGCCAAGCAGAGTCGGCTCCCCACCACTCAAGCCCAGCTCCTGCGTCTCCGGATCGATCAGCTCGAGCAATCGAAGGGTCTCGCCCACACGATACGAATCATCTCGTGCCTTGGGCGGCTGCGAGCACATGAGGCAGAGGCTGTTGCAGCGTTCAGTGGCGAGTATCGTGTTGTGAAGCGAAGTTCGCCGATACAGTACGTTGACCACGCCTGACGGGCGCAGCGCCACGACGTCTCCCTGCCGCAGGTACTCCAGGTTGGGCGGTGCATGGATCGCCGGCAACGGTACCGGTGGTGCAGAACCGTGGGGGTCCGTGCATAGGGCACCGGCATAGCCGTCCCAGTCATCGGAGAATGCCGCCAGCGCTGCGGCCGAGCCATAGGCTATGAAGTCGGCGCGCTCCTCCCTCCGCGGGACGGGCGACTCCGTCAGGCGCGCGATGACGGTTTGCTCCAGGGATTGAGCTATACCCATGGACCAGAGACGCATCGTGTACGATCTCCCTGGTTATTGGAGAGTGAACGCTGCGAAGCGGCGCTACGCGGGCATCGTCGGGAAGAGCGCATCCGGTGGCGCGTTCTGGACCCAAGCGTGAAACAGGTCTCGGATGAACGGATCGCCGCCGTGATACAGCCTGAGGAGGTGCGTGATGATCCCCATGTTGCGTGTGCAGAAGTCACTCGTAGGCCGGTGCCCTACGATGTCGCCCTGCGTCGTGTGGTTCTCTATGGGATCGGCGCCGCAGAAGAGCTTGTACGCGCACTCGGAGCAGCCGGGGAGTGACTGCACGCACGAGGACTCCACCAGCTCTCGCAGCACCGGCCCGCCGAAGATTTGCCCGTAGCTGTCGTGGTGGACGTTGCCCAGCCGGAAGCTCTTATCACCCATCTCTGCGAGCATGCGCGCCTCGTCGGAGGCGTACACGTCGCCATCGTAGTTGTAGACCACGGCGCCGATTCCCGCTCCTGCGGGTGATTGGAGATCCACGTACCCAGTAGAAAAAGGAGTCAGGATCTTTCTCAGGATGATCTGCGCGTAGACCTCGACCAGGAAACGGCCATTGCGGTTGATCTCTATGACCCGCTCCAGCGCTCGACGATAGAACTCCAAGAATTCCGTGCGTTCGTACCCCGTCTTGCGCCGGGATCTGACCGCGAAGCCGTACGGGCTCAGCGGCCGCAGGAAGATGTAGCCGAAGCCACGTTCGTCGTACTCGTCGACGATGGCCTCGGGATGCTCGAGACTGAGGCGGGTCGTGGTCATGAGCGCCGCCACCGAGTCGTGGCCGAGCGCGGAGCGCACGCGCCCTATTCCACGGATGGTGCTCTCGTACGCATCGTTGCCCGGTCGTGGCCTGTTGGCATTGTGGATGAACGCCGGACCATCGAGGGACGTCGACACGTACATCCTGCGTTCGTGCAGAAAGTCCAGAATTTCATCGCTGATGAACGAGAGATTCGTCGTAACTACGAACTGGAAGTCCTTTCGCCGCTCCTCGGGGAGCGCCGCGTTGCGACGGTCGACCTCGTCGACTATGTGGCGGATGAGGTCGAAGTTGAGCAGCGGCTCGCCGCCCTGGAATTCGATCTTCATCTCGCGCGCGGGCGCTCGGAACACGAGATCGAGCGCCCTGTCCGCCGCCTCTCGCGTCATGTCGTAGCGCGATTTACTCGCGCTCACACGAGATACCTGGCAGTAGTGACAGGAATGGTCGCAGCGGAGCGTGACGACGAAGATGTGCAGCCTGGTGAAGCCTTCGAGAAAGCTGTACTTGGTGCGCAGCTTGGTGGCGAGGAGGGTGGTCGCGGTAGCGGAGGGAGAATCGGCGAGGAAGTGCCTTGCCTTCAGGTCCTGGTAGGTGGTGGAGGCAGGAGCGAGGCGGTGCGCCACCAGGTCGTCCAGCACGGAACGTGCGGCCACATAGTGCTCCCCGGCTGCATTGACCAGCACGTACCGACCCGTCGTGCGATCGCCGTCCAGTGGGATGAAGTCGAACGGCAGGAGTCTGTACGGGTGACCGGTGCCGGCGGGGCCGGGAGCGAACTGCTCGAGAGGAGCGAAGGCGGGCGCACTCATGGCAAAGCGATGTGTGTGGAGTCGCGGATGCCCACTCCGCGCGGCATCATTTGCGACTCCTCATTCGATGTGGGGGTCGTCATGATCGCCTTCCGAGCCAGCGTCTAGCATACCTTCGACGAACGCCTGACTTACGATCAAGTCGCGTACAGCCTTTGTTTCGCGCGCGAGATCCATCCGTAAGCGTTGGTCGATCAGCTCATTGGCGAACTCGCCGACGATCGCGTCGATGTCGGACTTGCCGTCTTTCGCACGAAACTCCGCCATCACTGTGCGCTCGCCGGACCGTTCGAGGCGCACGTAGCAGCGGTCGGTAAACTTATAGCATGCGCGGAATATGGCATCCTCGGGATAGAGCTCAAGGTCGATCGGCCATCGTACGAAGTTGGGGTCGTTCTGCGGATCCACGGCACCTGGCGGCGCATCGCCGAACGAGGCGGACGGACGATCATCGACCGTCATTGCAACCCGCCGGACCGGTGCGACGAATGTGATGAGTGAGAGCTGTGGGATGAGTGGTTGCAGTGTGCTTGCACGAATCGAGCTCCGTCCTTAGCGGAGTTGCGTAGCACGAACTTCCGGCTGAAGGGGATCAGCTCATTTCCGGCCTGAACAGCGGAAACCGGCTGCACCTGTAACGGCGCAGTTAGGGCATTGGTGCTCTCCAATTCGAGATCGGGCCCTAGACACTTCGAAGGGCCGGTGGGGTCGCCGCACGACTCGGAAGCAACCGCCATGGTGCCAATGGCAATCGCGCCAACGACGCGCGGAACGATTTGGCTGGTGGAGAAGTGTGGCGTCATCCGCCGGCGCGAATGCGATGGTGTCATGACCGTAGGGGCGGGCACGTCAGCCGGGGTGGTTTGTGCGAAGCTAGATCCAGCCTCCGGAGACGTGCGATCGGTGTGATGAGTGGGAGGAGTGTGACGCGTGGGATGCGTGGGACCGATGTCCAGCGGAAGTACCAGTGGTTCGACCGCTGGGCGCTGGGCGCGCGGCTGGCCGTGGTTGGGCTGGGGCTACGGGACCGATGTGCGACCTGGCGCCCTTGCCACCATTGTCCTCGGAGGTGCCCCCGCTTCTCGGATACCACGTCGTATCGGCGCGTATCACAACCGAGTCAGACGACGTCAGGATGAACTTCTCACCGTAGCGCCGGACAGTATCCCGAGGGGCTGAGCGTGGGGGACGTGCCAGACTGTCGGGCGGGCCGAGGGTCTGAGATTCGAGATGCCGTGGCAGTGTCGCAGCTAGTGACACAGTGGCCGCGCCGACGGCAAGCTTCGAAGTGAGGCCGAGTCGGCGCTCTGCCCAATGGAAGGCTCTCAGCGCTGGTCGCAGCCATCGCGGAAATCGCATCCGCCGCACCTCGCGGGAACAGGTGGTTGGAAGGTTGCGGCCAATATACGGATGCTGGGGTGAGGGTCAAGGCAGGGGGGAGGCGTTGGCCCCACGATCTGATCTACTGTGGCAGTATTGCGCCCTCATCCCTCGCCGCGTATCGTGGGGCCATGCTTACCCCACGTGAGGAGTCCGAGCGTGCGATGGCCGCCGAGCGCACGCGGTCGCTCTTACGAGCGGCAGTCGCGGCATTTCCGCAGGACCCGCAGAGGGCGCAGGACTGGCTCGTGAGCCCGCACCCGGATCTCCTCGGCACGATTCCGGTTGCAGCGGCATGGCACAGCGACCGCCTCGCGAAGTTTGCCATGTTTCTACTCGAGTCCGACGCCCGTGAGATTCAGTCGCGTTAGAACTTAGACTGAGCGGCTCAGGGATCGGACTCCCATACTATTAGATCGCACGGGCGGACACCGAGTGCTCTGCATATCGCCTGCAGGGTATACGTGGTCGTGTTGTAGTTTCGCCGACTTCCGATCGATTCGATCGTGTCTTCGCTGATCCCACTTAGATCTGCAAGTTCGGGATAGGTGATCCGGCGACCAGTGCGGCGTTCGTAGAGATCCATGCAGTACCGGAGTCGGAAGCGGATGTACATCACCGCCCCCCAATCCGTATTGACAATACGGGATAACTCTGTAAGTTGGAAACCCGCTCCGCAAGAGCGGTGAAGCGCTTAGCGCGACCCCGATTCCTTCCGCGCAGCCCGGGCAAGCCGAGCGGCAGCGTAACGGAGCACCAACTTCACAGGCAGCAAATCTCCGTACTGGGTTGGCTTCCTACAATCGACGTTTCCGAACGTGGCGCAGCTTGGCCGACCAACCCTCGCCTGTCAAGGAGATCCTGTAGGCATGGCATCGAGGACACTGAGCGAGCCATCATCTGGGTTCGAGCAACTCGCAAATCGTGACTCCCAGCGCGTCGCAGAGGCTGTACAGAATGTCGAGGGTCGCATTGTAGTGACTCTTGGTGTTCGAAATCTTCCTGATCGTCTCCCGACTAAGGCCGGAGAGGTCTGCGAGTTCCCTGTGCGTCAGCCTGTGACCCGTCCGTCGTTCGTGAATGTCTATACAGCTTCGCAAGCGTATCGAGTTGCGGGTCCTTCTTTTTTGCCTTCGTTGGGGTATTGGGGATACCCCGGTCTTTCGTCGCTCGGTGCCGCGCCCACTTTTCGGGGCCGCGTTCTTGGTACTACTTCGGCGGGATCCTGTCCGCCCGGCTGCCATTCCCGGCAGTCGTGTGAGCCACTATCAGGTCGCGTACTCCTTCTCGTTCGGTGCGGTGGTACTTGGGGCATCCGAGTAGGTGCCCGTGCCTTCCCACCAATTTGTGTTTCTTTCCCTGGGTCCGCTACCGGTTGCAGGGCGAGCACAGGTGCGGCCGTACAGCGGACAGCTTTGGAATCGACTGGACCTACAGGAGGCAGCTCCTGGCCGGCGTGCAACCGCGGAGCGGGTAGCCTCAGCGGCCCCCTGGGGACGAGTCGAGAGGCGTGACGGGCATCAAGGAGTCGCGGGCCCTCGAGCTCCATGGACAGGAGGGCCAGCAGATAGAGGCCCCGGATTCGGAGCTCATCTCGCGCCTGCGTTCTGGCGACGACGACGCCTTCGCCGCGATTTTCCGCCGGCATGCTACCCAGTTGATGCAGTATGCGCAGCGAGTGGTCAAGTCGGAGGCGATCGCGCAAGACGTCGTCATGGATGTGTTCTCGCGCATCTGGTGTGATCGACTCACCCTGTCAACCAAGACGCGTCTCGCCTCCTACCTGAATGTCGCCGTTCGCAATTCCTGTATTAGCCACCTGCGGCACCATCGCGTCGAGGACTCGGTGAGGGAAGTCGGTGCCGCCCTTGGATGGGCACCGGGGATGAGTGTCGCGCCGCTCAGGCCCGATGAGCACCTGGAACGCAGAGAGGCGAAGGAGGTCATACGCCTCGCGCTCGAGGAACTACCACCGCGCGCCCGGCTCATCCTCGAGCTCCGCTGGTTCGAGGGGAAGAGCTACAAGGAGATAGCGAACAATCTGGGCCTGCAAGTCAAGACGGTCGAGAACTCCTTGGCGCGTGCTATGCTCTTGTTGCGACAGCGGTTGCACGCAGGCAGGGATGGTAAGTGAGTAGTTGAGGGGTGGCGGGGCAGGGGGTTATCCGGGTCACCTGCGTCATTGAAGTATGACCATCAATGGCGATCGCGACTCGGCCCGGCAGGCGCTGCGAATGCTCATGCGGGACTCCGCTCAGCCTGATGGCCTCGAGACTCGCAAGGCGGGCCAGAAGTTCTTCGGGCGATCCGATGCTCTCGAGCTGGTTCGCGAAGTCGTAGCGGAGGAGCGGCTCCTACGAACGCTCCAAGCAGACATTTCGAGCGAACTGGCGCAGGCAAGTGCATCGAAGAAACGAGCGTTGCCGCGCGCACGGCCTGCGCTGTCACTCGTCAGCGGTGCGTCCACCCCGCGAGTCAACCGAGCCTGGCTGAGAATGGCAATCGCGGCGGCAGCACTGCTCGCTGTGGGGATCGCTTTCAACTGGGGAACGGTGCGAGATGCTCTGCGCACCGTCGGCAATCGCGAAAAGCCGGTATACCGTTCATTCGCGACGAACGCCGCGGAGTTGGATACCCTCAGCCTACCCGATGGCAGTCGCGCGATTCTAGCTCCGAACAGCAGCCTGAGCTACGCGCTGTCGCCTCATCGGGGTCCGCGTGAAGTAACGCTCGAGGGCGAAGCGTATTTCGACGTCATCCATAACGAGAGCAGACCGTTCCGAGTCGAGACTCGTCATGCCCTAGTGACGGATCTCGGCACCACCTTCGTTGTTCGAGAGTACATCACCGACGGTCGTGCGCGTGTCGCGGTTCGTTCCGGGGCTGCGTCCGTCCAAGCTCGCAAGCACGTTCTGACCCCACCGCTCACGATGCGCCCTGGCGATGGGGCCTATGTCGATTCGCGCGGAGAGATCTCCCGCTTCAGCGGCGATCCGGAGAGCTATGGAGCGTGGACGAGCGGGAAGATCGCTTTCGATGGGGCAGCGCTACCGGAGGTTCTCGACCGCCTGGGGCGCTGGTACGACGTGGAATTTCGATTGGCAGATTCGACGCTGAGCACGCAGTACTTCACGGGTGAATTCCGTTCGGTGCCCCTCGCCGAGGCACTCGCCATCCTGGGTCCGATCGTCCACGCGCGATTCGCGCAGGAGGGAAGGGTAGTGGAAGTCACCGCGATCCCAGCAGGTCGCTAAGCACCTGCATCCCGCTGACAACTCAAACTCGTACGGGGGTCCGAGCGACCCTCTGCCGGAGGCACATCCATCATGGCGCGATGTCGCAGAGCTCTCTGGATGCTAGCGGTGGCAATGAATCCCTACACAATCATTACTACATCCGCCGCAACAGCGCAAACGGACATTGCCGTAGTCGGTAGGCGAAGTACGATGCCGTCGAATCATGGGCAGGATCAAGAGGGGCGAGGCCAATCGACGCAGTCGGACGAACATCGTGTGACTATCGCACTGGACACTGTACCGCTGAAGGCCGCACTCGCGGCCATTGCTGAAGCGGCTGGCGTCGTACTGTTCTACAATGACCGCGACATCCCACCGCGGCAGCACGTAACGCTCGCGGTAATGGACAGGCCCGTTCTGGAAGCGATCCAAATTGCATTGGCGGGCACTCGGTTGACGGCCCATGCAACTCCGGCTGGGATCGTGATTGAGGCGCGGGGGCGGTCGAGCACACGGTCGACTCCAGCGGATACAACCGGCTCCATCATCGGAAGCGTCACCGATTCTACAACGGGAGAGGCGATAGCTGGGGCAACGATCCTGGTCAGCGACGCGAATCGCAGCGCGGTCACCGGCAGTGACGGTCGGTATCGCGTCACGGGCCTGAGAGCCGGCTCCACCACGCTTGTTGTACGGCGCATCGGATATCTGCAGGTATCGCGCAAAGTCTTTGTGGAGGCGGGGCAGGAGGCCGTAGCGAATCTGAGGATCGTGCCGACGCCAAGGATGCTGGATCAGATAGTTACCACCGCAACCGGTGACCAGATGAGGCGGGAATTGGGGAATCTCATCGCGACTATCCATGCCGATTCCGTGATGGCCACTGCGCCCGTCACCAACCTCTCCCAGCTGCTCGCAGGGCGTGTTGCTGGTGTCCAGGTGTATTTCGGCGGAGGGCTCACTGGAGCTTCATCCCCAATCAATATCCGTGGCCAGAACAGCTTATCGCTCTCGAACCAGCCTCTTCTAATAGTCGATGGGGTACGCGTTGCGAACAGCACCGTCGGGGCCTACACGGCTCCGACTTTCGCCGGGCCGACCTCAGGTCGGTTCAATGACATCGACCCTGCAGAAATCGAGTCGGTAGAGATCGTCAAGGGGCCATCGGCTGCCACGCTTTACGGAACCGATGCCGCGAACGGCGTAATCGTGGTGAAGACGAAGAGCGGCAACGCTGGTCCACCTCGCTGGACCGCCTTCGTGGAAGGTGGGAGACTCACCTTCGATCGCGATCGATTTCCCACGAGTTACTTCCCATGGGGCCACCTAGCCACAGGCTCACCGGCATCATCCCGATGTACGCTCCTTGGTGTAGCAGCCGGTACATGCGCGCAAGACAGCATCACGAGCTTCTCGCCGCTGCGGCATGCGGAGACTACTCCGATCGGAACCGGCTCCCGATATAAGCTCGGACTCCAGGTTCGCGGTGGATCGTCGATCCGCTACTTGCTGTCGGCGACACAGGAAAGCGAAATCGGATACCTCAAGATGCCTCACGCTGATCGAGTGCTGCTTGAGGAGCAGGCCGGGCGGGCCCTCACATCGGAGGAGCTTCATCCGAACGGCGTCTCGAAGTACAGCGTGCGAGGGAATTTCAAAGTCCCGATCACCAACTCGGTTGACATCGACATCTCCACGGCGCTAAGCCGAGCGGACATCCGGATCCCCGATCCCGGGGCAATCCTGTTTGGAGGGGTATCCACGGGCGAACAAGATCAGAACGACGGGTGGTTATTTGGCATGCGTGCGGGCGACTACATGATCAAGCGCAACCGTGAACATGTCAGCCACTTTACTGGTGGAGTCCGTGCCAGCTGGCATCCCAATGCCTGGCTGGTGGGGCGCCTCACTACTGGACTTGATCTATCGACCGACTACATCGACCGTCTCGCTCCAGCAGGTCTGGGCTTCACAGCAGCCACACTTCAAGGATCGCGGGAGAACACCAAGGCAAATGTTGCACTTCAAACGGTCGACGCGGGAATCTCTGCACTACTCCCAATTTCCCGAGAACTGACCTCGCGTTCCTCGATAGGCGCGCAGTACAACCGCCGCTCTGCTTTGACCAATACGGCGGCCGCTCAGAATTTGGTGCCCGGTGCTGAAACAGTGGCGGGCGGTGCCGTGCCGATGGTGAGTGAAACCACCGTCGAGAGCGTGGTCGCCGGTGCCTACCTCGAAGAGACACTCGGTTGGCGCGACCGTCTGTACCTCACTGGAGCGGCGCGCATCGACGGAGCGAGCTCGTTTGGTGCGGGGTTTCACGCCGCTGTGTATCCAAAAGCCAGCTTTTCCTGGCTCGTATCCGAGGAGCCATTCTGGCCTGCCATACCTGGAGTCAGTTCGCTACGCCTGCGTGCTGCCTATGGAAAATCCGGGGTACAGCCGGGGCCAGTCGCGGCTCTGCAAGCGGAAACGCTCTTCCCGGCTGCGATCGGCAGCGGTGCCGCCACAGGGGCGCGGTTAGGTGCAGTAGGC
This sequence comes from Gemmatimonas aurantiaca, assembly GCA_044463245.1. Classification (GTDB taxonomy): domain Bacteria; phylum Gemmatimonadota; class Gemmatimonadetes; order Gemmatimonadales; family Gemmatimonadaceae; genus JADGGM01. The sequence goes on along the minus strand of JBIQMO010000008.1, from coordinate 34,696 downwards.
AATCGAGATCTCAGGCCAGAGCGGCAACGGGAATTCGAAGGCGGCATCGATGCGGAATTCCTGGATGGCCGTCTGGGGGTCCAGTTCACCTATTACGACAAACGGAGCGATGATGCCCTTGTGAACGTGGCTCTACCTGCCTCGTTCGGCGGCGGCACTCAGTGGCAAAACGTCGGTGCGGTGCGCAACCGGGGATATGAGGCGCTCGTTCAGGCGCAACTCCTGTCCTCGTCACTTCTGAGCTGGAGTGTGGATCTCACCGGGTCTGTCAACGACAACACCGTTCTCGCCATAGCGCCGTCGGTAGAAGCCATTTATAGGACAGGGACCGTCCTTCCGAGCCTCGTGCGCGGCTATCCCCTGAAGTCGTACTTCGACTTCCCAATTGAGAGCATCTCCGACGCCAATGGCGATGGGATCATCACCGCTTCCGAGGTCACTTTCGGTAACGCGCCGAAGTTCGCGGGGAGTGGTTACCCCCGCACTCAACTCAGCGGTACGACGACATTTGGCCTCCTCGGCGAACGTCTGAAGATCGCTGGCATCGTCGAGCACCGTAGTGGATACGTGGTCGCGAACATCGCCGAGTCACTCAGATGCATTTTCGGAGCGTGTGCAGGCACGACCTTCAGGAACGTCGGCTTTAGCGCGCAGGCCGCAAATGTCGCCCGTGGTACGGCATCGCTGCACAACACTTACTGGGGATACTACGAGGATGGCTCGTTCACGCGCCTACGCGAATTATCGGTCACATACTCAATCCCGCAGTCTATTACCAGCCGGCTTCGAGTCAATACGGCGAGCGTAACGTTGTCCGGCCGCAACCTGGCGCTATGGAGCGCCTATAGCGGTACCGACCCTGAAGTGCAAAGCGCACCCGGCGATACCCAGGTTGCAGCAACTTTTGACCGGACAGGCGTCCCGGCTCCCGCTTACTGGCTGCTTCGCTTCAATGTTGGCTTCTAGAACGCTATCTGCCCTCCACCCAGGCCACGATTACCAATGAAGCATACTCGATCACGACCAAGGTCGTCACAAGCGCTTCCCCTACCGTGGTTGCGTACCCTCGTCTGCGGTACCATAGCGGTAACTGTCGCAGCCTCGTCGGGATGTCGACAACTGACCGGCATCGATGCTCCTGACCTCGTAGCGCCATCGTCGCTAGACAACGCTACGGGAGCAGCAGCCCGATATGCGGGAGCCATAGGCGACTTTGCGGCTGCGTATACGGAGCAGGTCCTCGAAACGGGGCTGCTTACCGACGAGTTCCAAGATGTCGGCGATAACGCATACTCCTCGGATCGTCGCGTGATTTCGTCGGTTAACAACTATCCATTTGCCGACCTGAGTCGCGCTCGCATATCAGGCCTACGCGCGATCACGACGTTACGGCGCTTTGCACCATCGCCCCCGCAACGGATCGGGGAACTCTACGCGCTTGCGGGTTTCATCGAAGTGATGCTCGGAGAGAATGTCTGCGCCCCGATACCGTTGGCTACCCTGGTGGATGGCCTACCAGCAGCAGCACCGCCGTTGGGTCGCGATGCCCTGATCGATGACGCGCTCTCATTGTTCGATTCGGCCGCCGAGTACTCCGGCGGTACCGATACGGTGTCCAATCTGGCACGGTTGGGACGTGCGAGAGCTCTGCTGTTGCGTGGAGACGTCCAGGCCGCAGCCGGTGCAGCACTGGGGGTTCCAGAGGAGTTCAAATACAGCATTCCATATTCAGCGAGCATCGCCGAACAGGGTAACAACGTGTACACTCGCACAGCAATCCTACGCTCCATGAGCGTATCGGACGGCGAGGGACTCAACGGCCTGCCGTTTGTTAGCGGCACGGACAGCAGGATTGGTGCTGATAGCCTAGGGCTCAGCCGTTCGAACCATCCACTCTTCAACTTTGCCAAGGACGGCGGCCTTGGCGCACCGGTCGTCCTGGCAAGCGGTGTGGAAGCCGCGTTGACCCGCGCCGAGGCAGCCTTATCAAGCGGCAAGATCGACGAATGGGCCGGCATATTGAACGCCCTTCGCCTCACAGCGATTAGCCCAGCTGTGGCGCCACTGCCGGATGACTCCACGGTTGACGCGAGCCCTGAGTTACAAGTGGACGTGCTCTTTCATGAACGTGCATTCTGGCTCTTCGGAACTGGGCACCGGCAGGGAGACTTGCTCCGACTCATAAGACAGTACGGCCGCTTGCCCGAGAGCACCTTCCCGACCGGCGACTACGAGCCTACTCCGGGGGTTACGTATGGAACAAGCACACTCTTCGTACCTTCCGGAGAAGAGCAGAATTTGGACTATCATGGTTGCACGGGAGGTGAGGGGTGATAGCGGCGTCGGTCCCCAGCTGCCATCGCAGTGGCTTCCGACGGGCGAGGATCTGCCTCGCTCGCATCAGCGTCCGACCCGCAGGAGCACGAGCTCTGCGGATCATGACAGGCACGAGTCTCGTGCTGCTCATGTCAGCTATTGGCGCGTGTCGCGTCATGCCTCAGTCGTCACCAATCCGTACTCTACACGGTTTGACCGTGGCCGAGTTCCTGAACGTCGAGACGGTCAGCGACGCCGCTGTAGACAATAATGGTGCGCTGGTCGCCGTCGTGGTCCAGCGAGCACGGAAAGCAGGTGAGCCCATTCGCGAGAGAGCCTACTACGGCAATGTGAGGGCTGATGTCAGGGTCGTGTCGGCCGCGTCCGGCCAGGTCGTTATGCACACGGATGGGCGGGCCGAGCGCGCCGGATACTGGAACCCGATATGGTCACCACGAGGGACGCGCCTGGCCATGCTGAGGCTACGCGGCGATACCCTGTCTGTATGCGCTTGGCATCGTATCACTCACGTTACCGTGTGTCGCGAAGAAGGCCGCAGCGGCGACTACCTTACCCACCTATCTGTGGGCTCGGTGTCGGGTACGACAAGCACGTCCGGCAGAACATTCCTCTGGTTATCGGATTCGATCCTTGCTGTGGCGCTTCTGCCACCCGGCTATGTCGACTTACAGGTGCTTCGGAGCCACTTCCTGGCGGATTCGGTAGCAATTAATTGGGCCCAACAGGAGCGCGGCGCGGAGTCCACTGCCAGAGCGCTCGAAACGCCCCAGCCGCAAGCCACGCCTACTGCTTTCGTCGACGTCCACCTTTGGAACGTCGCGCGCGGTAAAACGCTCGAAGCGTTCCAGCTCCCGTACTTCAGCCAGGGAGCGCGCAGCGTGGTGTTCAGCGCGAACCACACGTGGGCCGTCGTCTTGCCGGAGTTCAATAATGCTGTGCCGAGTGCGACGGCTCCGTTTGGGATACATAGTCGCACGCGCACGCAACTCGGGGTGGTTGACCTGACGCACCGGGACACCCTTCGCTGGGCCACGCGACATCCGTACACCCCTTTCGGGGGATGGGTATCGGGTGGGGATCAATTCGCGGTCAGGGTAAAAAGGGCCGACGCTGAGAACGTTGCACGTGGTACACGGCTGTTCGTGATTGACCCCCGTACACTGACGGTGGATTCCGTGGGGAGTGATTGGGGAACGGACTCCTCCCTCCTGTGGGGCACGCAGCGAACGGCGCCGTCCTCTAGCCAGGAGACACTTGCACTCGGTGGTCATGTGCTGGCGCGAGCGCCGAGCGGAGCGTTCTCCATCGTACGGCGAGCCGGAGCGAACGGGACAAGTGTGTGGCTAGTACCCTCCGGCACCGAGGCACCGCGTCTACTGCTCTCCGTCAACAAGCAGCTTGCTGATGTCGCCAACGCCACACGTATGCTGGTCAGTTACACGGCGCTCGATGGGACCGCCCGGCGTGGGGTTGTTCTTCTGCCTCCGGGGTTCAGGCACGGAGTTCCATCTCCCCTCATAGCGTGGTTGTATCCAGGCAGTGTGTACACCGATACGTTGGATGCAGAGTGGCTCCGCAGCGAGGACGATCAGTTCTTTCTCAACCCCAACGTCTTGGCCGGACACGGCTACGCCGTACTCTTCCCGAGCATGCCCTTAGGGAGCGACACCACCGTGGGCGATCCGTGTCTCAATGTTCGCGATGGTGTGGCGCCTGCCATCGACACCTTGATTGCACGCGACGTGGCGGATTCGACTCGCCTTGGTGTCATAGGGCAGAGCTTTGGCGGCTACGCCACAAATTGCATTATCGCCCAATCGCACCGTTTCCGGGCAGCTGTATCAAGTGCCCCCGTCAGCGATATGACCAGCTTTGCGCTCGAGTTCCAGCCGAACTCACGGTATACAGCCTCCCCCGACCTTGCACTGCGGTGGGTAGAGACAGGGGGACAAATGGGTGGCCCGCCATGGCACGACCCGGCGCGATACATTCGAAACAGCCCGATCTATCATGCGGACAGTGTTCATACTCCTGTTCTGATAACGACTGGCGATAACGACTTCATTGGTCAAGCTGAAGAATGGTTCACTGCCCTCCATCGAGCCGGGAAGCGTGCGCGTCTCGTGCGATACTGGGGTGAGGGACATCTCTTGACTTCACCAGCGAATATCGAGCGCAACTGGCAGGAGATCCTGCTCTGGTTCGATACCTATCTCCATCCGGAGAGGGTACGTCCTCCCCGGGGGAGGCGGCCGGAGGAACCATGACTCGCGAGTGCTTTCGCCCTTGGTTTTTCACGACCTGTACTGATGACGCGCACGCTGCGTGGACTGGGCCTCGATCGCGGATGCAGGCGACGCTTGCGCCGGCCGGTCGGCGGCCCTGACAGATGTTACAGGCCGGCCGGCGCTCGAGCTCCAGAGGTTTAGAGTATCATTCCTTTGTTAGGAAGCCCAGTCGCGTCCTCAATCACGCCAGGTGTGGATTCTAGCGTGGTCTCGGTAGCTGAGCCGTGATCGACAAGCTCGGGGGTCTTGTAGGTCTTCTTCATAACGTCCTCCTTGTGATTGGTAGTGTTGCCGCACGTACTCGACGCATCCTGTCAGGACAACCGATTCCAACGTCTTCTGAGCCACATCTCCAGCGTAAGCGCATTGTTGAGCAAGTAGATCTCCTCGCGTCGGCTGCAGGTGGCGGTCATAACCGCGCGAGAGAACGACGCAGCTTCGAGGCACCCCAGTTCCACGAGTATCGGCTCGTGAGCGATATGCGTAAGCCGACGTGCCTCACGGACCAACGCGTTGTGGGTATCTGGCTGTAATCCACCCTTGCCGCGGCGCAGTCGGACCGGATCCGGTAGAATTCCACGCATCGCCTCGCGTAGTACGCGCTTGGAGAGATCAGCGCCCGGAGCGACTAACCATTCTTGCGGAAGGCGCATCCCGTACTCGACGAGTGGGCGATGGAAGAAGGGATGACGCCATTCCAGGTTCGTTTCGCCGATGCGCTCATGTCCAACGCGACTCGCATGAGTGCGAAGCGCCTCCGATACTAAATAGTGCGATTTTGAACCCCATGGACCCACATACGTCCTGGCGGCGGCCACGCGCTTACGCAGGTCGAACCGGCGCGAGAACTCGTCCCGGATCCATGGCGGCACTCGGAACTCCGGGGGCCCAAGAGCATATCTCGCACGAGGTGGGAGCAGCGGGTAGACGCCGTGCTTCGCAAACAGGCCCCAAAATGACTGTCGTGTCGCAATGGCCCACTGGGAAGCGCATGCAACAGCGTCGCGCACCCGGCCGCGCGCCAACAGATCGGCCGTTCTATCGAACTGCGGTCGTAGGCACAGGTCTCCACCAACACCGGTGAGCAGAATCAGTCCCCCACGCGCTGCGACCGTATTCGCAAGCCGCCGCTCGATCGCGTAGTTCGCCTGCCCGTGTGCGGGCAAGTCGAGTAAGGGAGGGGGCAATCCATCGTCCTCCCATACCCTCCAATTGTCCAGCACCTCGTGGCGCAGCTGGTATCGTTCCGCGACTAGCCGTGCATGATCCACATCACCGCCAAGCGGCGGATCGGACTCATAGGTAACCACCCCAGCCACGCCGTGTGCTACCTCGCCCGTCTCGACCAACATCTGCGCTACTCCGACCACGGACGAGGAGTCCATTCCCCCAGTCAAGTGCGACCACACGTTCGGCTCCCCAGTAAGCCGCGACGATACTGCATCGATGAGCAGTTGCTTGAACTCCTGCACGATCTGCGGGCCCGTCTTTGCCACCGTCGACCCTTCTTCCGGTGGCTCCCAGTAACGCTTCCGTCGCAGGGCGCCCTTATCCCACGTCACCACCTCCGCAGAACGCACTGCCTCGACTTCCTTGAACGCTGTCCGTCCGGAAGAGTCGTCTCCATGCAAGAGAAACTCGGCGAAGTACTCCAGGTCGTAGGCCTCAGTCTGGACCAAAAGCGACGCCCGGGTGCTGAACGCCGACAGCGCGCCACGCCGCACCATGTATAGCCGTCGCACACCGAAGGCGTCCCGTGCCGCTATGAGCTGCCTCCTGTCGCGGTTCCACGCGACGAACGCGAAGTCGCCCACCAGGTCTGCGACTCCCGCGGCGCCCGACGCCTGCAGTGCTTCCAGCACTCGCGCCAAGTTCATCGTGCCACCGTGATCAGGAGGAGCGTCAAGGCGGACGAGGCCGACGCCGCTCCATGCACCATACCTCATGATCCGTGGCTCGAGCCCCGGTACGTCCGATCCCACCATCGCCGCGAACTCACCCATTCTGTACCACGACGGCGGCACCACTCGCGGCACCTCGCGCTTGGTGCTGTACCGCCTGCATAGCGCCTCGTCTATCGGCGCGCCGTCCGTCCGCACTAGGCAAAGGAACACGCTCATAGCGGCAGGCTCGGAAAGGGAATGACGGTGCGCACCAACTCGCTCTCCAGCACGGGTTGTCCGTCGTATTCCACCCACGCGTGCGCCGCGAATTGGCTGGGGAGGACCCCGATCCGGAAGGTCACAGATACTCGCGCACGTAGCAGCAGCCAGTACAGCGTGAGCGACTGTTCAAGGCATGCGACTCGTGCCGGGAAGAACGCTGCGACCGTCGCGACTCGGCGCGCTACTCGCTCCACGGATTCGTAATCGACTTCACGCGTCGCGCTTCCCGGTGGCGCCAGTCGATGGATAGCGCGCAAGGTGCGCCGGAGTCCCATCAGGTGCAGGGACAGCTTGACCGTCGTAATCACCAGCGCAGAGCGAAGCGACGACGGCCGGCCCACGTCGACCGCATCTATGCCCGGGGTGGCGATGGACGATGCGCTCATCGCTCACCGGCCTCCGCACCGGGCAGGATTATCGATGCCTTCTCGAGGCGCGCGAGCAGCGCGCCGAGATCGTGCGTGATGGTGTCGTGAGGAGCGTCGAACTCCTCGCCGAGTTGCGATGCGATGTCGTCAGGGGATCGCCCCTCCACGAGGAGGGTCCATATCCGGCTTCCCACCTCATCGAGCGTGTAGTAGCGCTCCGATCGCATGTCGAGTAGCGCGGTATCGGTGCCATGCATCGCCGCGACCACGTACGGTGCCGGTGTGAAGCGCGTGCTGGCGTCTGTCGCGGCAATTGTCGCCCGTTGCCTGCGGAAGAACATCGACTACCCCTGCGCGACGCTGGCGCTCTCTCCCGGCGGGGCCACTTTGGTGCCGCCTCTGCGAGTGCTGAACGATGCTCGCGTCGTGCACACACACTGTATGATTCCGAGGGGGTGCTGACCAGACGCGAAATCGGCGGGAATAGATGCGCTTTCGGCAACATCATTCCCGGGCTCCTTCATCCCGACCCGGTTTGCCGCACGTCTTGCATGTCGCACGTGGCGCGTCCCCTCCGCCAGCCCTCCGCGAGCCAGGCTGCCGCTTCAGATGAGCGTGGGGCAAACGATCGGTAGGCAGCGATCTGGTGGTGCTTGCGCGGGCCAGCCGTCGCTTGGCCCCCTCATGCGACGCGCCGATCAGCTCCTCGAATAGCTCCAGCAACCCGCCGAATCCAACCCGTTCGCGCAGCTCGTTCCACGAGATGTTCGCGCAGCGCCGGAGCGCTGCGGCCAGCTTCGCGCCAGAGCTGAATCCCACGGCTACGGCCACCTTCTCGCGGCTCGAACGTGACAGCTCCATATTCCATGCGGCGTGTAGCAGGCGGTACCAGGATAGAACTGACTTGGGAGTGGGGAGGCCCGCCGCCTCGAGCTGCGCGGCGAGTGTGCGGTAGGAAATCCGGGCACCTGTTGCCGCCTCGTGGGCCGTACCGATCCTGCTTGCCCGCCAGGCGCAGTGGACGAAGAAACGCCGCACCTCGGGCGGGACGAAGGCAGCGGTGCCCGCGAGGACGGCACCCGGCGAGCCGATATGGGGTGCCCGCGCAAGCGCGGTGCGCAGCATCGGTCCGATCTCTTCGTGACCCCTGATGACGACTCCACTGGTCCAGCGCTCCAGCGCGTCACGCACGTCCGGGATCGATAGCTCCAGGTACATCACCACCTGCATACGCGGCCGACTCACAGCTAGCGACTGCAGCACGGGCGCGGTTCTCCGGCCAGCGGCATCGCGCGGCTCCGTGAACACCGCATCCGTCCTCTTGGCGTAGGCGAGACGGAAGAGTTCTGCGGCGCGATCACAGAACTCCACCGTCGCCAGCCCCTCCAGCTCAGCACGAACGACTTCGCGGTCGGCTGCATCAAGGACGAGTCCCACTACTCGCAGCCGTTCTGCCGCTTTCGGTGGCGCGCGCAATTGACGGCGGAATTCGTCCTCCTTCTCTCCTCGCATTCCCGGAGCTCTCCCGACGCGTATGGTGCTACTGGAGCGCGGCTCACCTTCTACTCCCGAGTAGTGTCTGGGGGCCGGCACGCTGGTGGTAGTGTCGGCGGCATCGACAGGTGCTCGGGGACCGGATCTCTGTCGACAGTAGAGAGGATTGTGTCACACTCGTGTAGTTATCCGTTGTCACATCGACCGCGGCAACGGGCCGTCGTGAGATGATGTCCCGAACCCGATCGTTTCACGAATCGCTCCGGTAAAAGTCCTCGGAGGGATGCCGGGATTACCGCGTGGCAACCGTTCAGCGCGCCGATATGTCCTCCGAAATGTTGGCGTGCCGCTGCGCGCATCGTACAACATCACTTTACAGTGTTCTCGAGCGGCGAGCGAGATGCAAAATCGGCGAGAATAACTGCGTTATCGGTAATCCGGCGTCGATTTTTCCCGCTGCGCACGCGTCCCGGGCAGGTCGGTGCCTGCATCATCGAGCGGCGCACGCAGCATCGTCTCGAACATCGTCAGCAGCTTGTTGAAACCGACTCGCTCGCGCAGCATCGTCCACGATAGGCCCGTATAGAGGCGAAGTCTCCTTGCCAGGACATCCCCCGAGCTGAATCCCGACCTCTTCGCCACCATGTTGCGGTTCTCGCGCGTCCGCTCTACCCACCATGCGGCGTGCAACAGCCGACACCAGTCCAGCAGCACCTTCGGCGATGGAAGGCCGGCGTTCCAAAGTCGGCGCGCGAGGGTCCGATACGGGACCCCGACGTCTGCCGCAGCAGTGCGGGCGGTGCGAATGGTGGTGGCGCGCCAGGCGCAGTGCGTCAGGTAGCTTCGCACTTCCGGAGGTACCAGCCCGGCAATGACCGCAATCATGGCGCCCGGCGATCCCGCGTTCGGCTTACGAGCGACCGCGGCGCGCAGCATTGCACCCGCATCCTCCTGATGACGGAACACGACTCCCGTCGCCCACCCCTCGATCGCGCTCCGTACGGCTTGTATGGAGAAATCGATGTAGAGGACCACCTGCAGGAGCGGTAGGACAGCCAGCAGCGAATGCAGCACGGGCACAGTCGACTCGCCGTCGACGTCGATCGAGTCGGCGATCACTACGTTCGCGCGAACGTGGGTCGCCAGTCGAAACAGCTCGGTGCTCCGCTCACAGAAGTACAGCTTCGCATTCTGACCGAGACCATCATCTACGACGCGATAATCCTCCGCGTCCGCCAGAAGGGCGACGACGCGCGTTTGGCGCGCGGCGTAGGGAAGTGCATCCGACTCGCGACGGTCCGACGCTTCGTTCTCCCCTTCCATATCCGGCTCCCGTAGACGGGGTGCGGATTGCGTCCAGCGGTCACGTACCAACTGTGACGTTGCACGCGCGCTTGCCTGCATCGATTCGGGAAGCGGGACCGCTCTTCTCGACGTCGCGACTGGACCTCGATGCTGTCCCGGCTCGTAAAAACGAATGTAGGAGAGTCTTACAATGGATGGTGCCCGTGCGCTAGCGCAATAGTGAGCCAGAAATGGGTCGATTCTGGCCAGTAAGGGAAGCGTCGTAATCCATGAGGTGGGAAGACATGACGATCGCGCTGAAGGCGGGCGGGTTCCTCCGCGGGAAGGTGAATCCCGACGAGCTCACCGCGCGGCTGGTTGGCCGCGCTATTCTCCCGCGCGCCGACCGGCCTGGATGCTCCGCCGCCGGCCCGACGTGACTAGCGCCCACTCCCTACCGGGAACGTCAGACCGCTGATCACGGGGACCGGAACAGGGCTGTCATCCACGGAGCCATCGTCCACCGCCCCTACGTAGTCGTGGCCCCAGCAGTACGCCTTGCTCGCCGGCGTGAGGGCACAGTTATGGGCATATCCGGACGCCACGGTCGTGAAGCTCACACCCGGGGGCATCACGACCGCGACCGGGACAGTGCTCATCTCGATGGATCCGTCGTACTCATGGCCGTCACCCAGCTGGCCGACCTCATCCAACCCCCAGCAGTAAGCCGCACCCGCGTGGGTGATGCCGCATGTGTGATAGCCACCAGCCGAGAGGCCGGCCAGGGTCACGCCGGCGGGCAGGCTCACCTCGACCGGGAACTCGCTCTGGTTAGTGGGGCCGTTTCCCGAGCTGGCCGTTCTCGTTCGTTCCCCAGCAAAATGCCGCGCCAGCATCGGTGAGAGCACAGGTGTGAAAGGCGCCGGCCGCCAGCGCCGTGAAGGTCACGCCCGATGGCATGTGCACCGGAATCGGGAGAGCGGCGTTCTTCGTCGAGCCGTCGCCAAGCTGGCCCAGGCCGTTGTGTCCCCAGCAGTACGCCGTACCGGCCGGAGTCAGAGTGCAGGTATGGTACTGACCAGCGGTCATTGTGGTGAACTTCACGCCGGCTGGCATGTGCGTCGCGACACGCACCTCCTCGTTCGACGTCGATGAGTTGCCGAGCTCTCCGAACTTGTTGCTCCCCCAGCAGTACGCCGCGCCAGAACTCGTGAGGCCGCAGGTGTGGGAGAAGTCGGCCGCCAGTCGCACGAAGCTGACACCCTCCGGCATGCGGACCGTGACCGGAATCACCACGGGGCCGGTCGTGGTCTGGCCGTTGCCGATCTGACCGTAATCGTTGGCACCCCAGCAGAAGGCCGCGCCAGCATCGGTGAGGGCGCAAGTGTGGTATCCGCCGGCCTTTACCGTCGTGAACGAAATGCCTGCCGGCATGTGCAGCGGGGAAGGTGGTGCTCCCGCTTCCGTGGTGTCCCGTTCATTGCCGAGCTGGCCGAGCTCGTCGGACCCCCAGCAGTGCGTGGTGCCCGCGACAGACGTACCGCAGGTATGTACAAAGCCAGCCGTCAGCGCTGTCGAATCTGGCGGCTCGGCGGTGTGGGCGGGCTCGGTCGAATCGTCGCCGCAGCCGGCGGCAAGGAGCGTCAGGATGAGTGCGACCGCGACCGGAACAGAGGAGAGCGCGAGGTGGAACCGGTCAAAAAAGCGAGGGAGACTCGGCGGAGATTCGAGGGCACGTGGATAGCTCGGTTCATGCTGTTGGAATCGGGTCCAACATCATCTGAGCGAACTTGGGATCGCGGAAACAGCTGTCAAGGTAGAGCCCGGAGTCCGGCGTGGAGCTGCCTGGCGATTCAGTGGCTCCCCGGGGAGATGACCGAATTTGATAACCTGCCCGCGCACTCCCCCCACCCCAAACACCGCCGCAAACACCACCACCAGCGCCACCGCCATGGTCATCCCCGTGGAGGCGGGGACCCATGTTAGGATGAGCAACATGGGTCCCCGCCTCCACGAGGATGACATTAGGTGAGCAGCATCGGGATGTGAGCGTAGAAGAAACCCTCGATCGCGGAGCGCGCCCGGCTCTCCGGCGCGGCCGTTCTGAGCGCGTGCTCGGCGCGCTCGCTGTCGCCCGTGAAGTAGGCCCACCAGAGACAGGAGGCCAGCGCGAGCCCGAGGACCGCGGCCGCGATCACGCCCGAGACGAGCGGGGGTCCCGCCGCGCCGATCCCGATAGCCACCACCGACTCGCCGAAGGGCATGAGCATGGGGAGCCTGCGGCGTTCGACGAAGTGCGCCGGCTCGATGCGGAAATTAGCGACACCCGTGAGGTATAGCGTGACTAATTGGACCAGCGTCACGGCACTTCGGGGCCAGTATTCAGCGGCGGTCCCGCGCGCGAAGGCCGCCGCGATCACCAGGAGCGCCGAGGCGACGTTGAAGGGAACCGTGCGAAGCACACCTGCGCGGCCATCCCTAGTGTCCCTGGCCATAAGTCCTGCAAGGAATTCGGCCAGCGGTTTGCAGGTGTGAGAGGAGAAGACGCTGATGGGGTGTACTCATGCGTGGACGCAAACCCCGCTCTCTGAAGATCGCACGAGAAGACGCCGGGCTGCTACGGCAGGTCGCCCGAAGCGAGACATCGCCCTGGTTCCAGGTGCGACGTGCCCGAATTCTGCTCGAGAGCGCGGCCGGAGCACGAACGCGGGAGCTGGCCGCGCGTCTCGAATGCGACCCGGCCACCATCTGGAGAACCTGCCGGCAGTACGAGAGCTCCGGCATGGAAGGCGTGCTTTCCCATGCGCCGCGCTCCGGCTCTCCGGAGCGCATTTCCCCCTCTGGCCCGAGCACGACTCGTTGAGCTTGCGTGTCTCGAGCCAATCGCCCGTGGGCTCGACATCACGCACTGGGTTACCTACTGGTCGAGCGCCGATCTGGCTCGAGAGGCAGTCCGCGAAGGGATCGTCCGGAGCATCAGCCCTCGTACGGTCCGACGGATCCTCTCCTCCGTCGACCTCAAACCGCACCGCACAAGGTACTGGCGGAGCACAAAGGCGGATGCCCGGTTCAAGGAGCGAGCCGAGAAGGTGCTCTGGTGCTACGCCAACGCTCCCCGCCTCGCAGAGGAGGGCCTCTGGGTCGTGTCGACGGATGAGATGCCCAACCGGCAGGTCCTGGAGAGGTGTCCCATTCGCAGGGCGATCCCCGGCTATATCGAGCGGCAGGAGTTCGAGTACACGCGTCACGGCACGGTCAACATCCTCACCTTCCTCCTCGTCCACAGCGGCTTGATGGCTGCCACGTGCCTCGAGGCTAACGATGCGGCGCACTACATCCCCGCCCTGGAGCGCTTCCGTCACGAGCATGAGAGACGCGACGGGCTTCGGGGCATCTTCCTCGTACATGACGGAGGACCGAGCCACGCGGCAGCCGCCACGGCCGAGTATTTCGCCGAGTGCGATGGTTGGTGGCGGCCCCGCGTGACGCCGGCCCATGCATCGTGGATGAACCAGTCGGAGTTGCTCAATCATGCCTTCGACATGCGCTACCTGCGCCGCGGGTCGTGGGCGAGCCGCACCGCTTACGCTGCGCACGTGGTAACCTCATCGAGGGAGTACAACCGGAACTACGCCCACCCGCTCGAGTGGACGTGGACCAACCAGAAGATGCGCCGGTGGTTCAGCGAGCATGCCACCTGAATTTCTTGCAGGACTTATGGCCAGGGACACTAGGGAAGCTCCATTCGCGGAGTGTCCAGGGAGCTACGAACCCGCCATCCGCATTAGGAATCCGGTAATCAATCCTGGCGAGACGTTGGAGGTGGAGGTGTTCATCACCGGCTACGGAAGAATTGGTCCGTCAAAGCTCGCATTCTATCCGTCTCCGGGAATCTTCAACGACCGAGACTCTTTCACCTGCTTTGGTATCAAGCGCGATGGGGATCTTCTGACATGGGGGGCTAGGCAAGAGCCTGTAGGTGAAGCTGGCTGCGTCATAGGGCTCCATGGCGGAGTGCAGGTCCCAGAGTGGGATATGCCAAGCTTCTTTGTCGACTTGTCGGACCAGATTCCGCCCCAAATTCTTACCGAGACGAGTCAAGTCAACGCTCCGATCTCATTCAGTTTGTCGACATTGCCGGATGCAGCGCCTGGTACCTATAGAGTCCAGTTCTATTTGACGTACTACAATGGAAACTATTGGAGCGTAGCCAAGCAAGACGTCAGCTCCGGAGTTCGAAGTCTACTACAGCGGTACGAGGTGACGGTTGCCGTAATCGCCTTTATAGCGGCTGCTGCGACCATTCTTTCCGGAGTGGTAGATATTGCTTCGCACTTAGGGGCACTGTTTCGCTAATGGAGAGGTAGCCCGTGATCCTGAGCGACTGCACCGTGATCTGCTCCTAGGATCCAGGCAGAGACAGGCGGCGACAACATATCTGCCATTTTCGGAAACGTAGTCGGAACAGGTAGCTGAGAGCCGGGCACCGGGATCCAACTGCGCCGGTGATCGCGCGGCTGGTGCCGATCTTACGAGCACGTTCTCTGACCTGCTTATAGTTGCGAACACTGCGCCCGATGAGATCGCGGCAGGTGGTACGTCTCCCCACCTCGCTATGGTCACCGGCGCCACCCCCGCCGCCACCGCTCTCACCACCCCGCTTCCGATCCCGAGCGTCCGCCTGAAGGCGACCTCGCCCGCCAGGTGGAGGAGCACTCCGCCCGCCAGCGCGGAGGCGGGCCCCACGGCCAGCGGCTCGGCTGCGTGGCCGATCGCGTTCGTGACTCCCGCCGCGATGAAGACCAGGCCCAGGAGCATATTGATGTGGGCGTAGAAGAAGCCCTCGATCGCGAGCCACGTCTGCCGCTCGGGGGAGGCCGTTCGGAGCGCGTGCTCGGCGCGCTCGCTGTCGCCCGTGAAGTAGGCCCACCGGAGGCAGGCCACCCGCGCGAGCGCCAGGACCGCGGCCGCGATCACGCCCCGGTCGAGCGGGAGCCCTGCCGCGCCGATCCCGATCGCCACCACCGACTCTCCGAACGCTACCAGCATGAGGAGTCCGTGCCGTTCGACGAAGTGCGCGGGCTCAAAGCGGAATCTGCCGATGCCGATCAGATACGACGTGACGAGCTGCACCAGCAAGGCGGCACTCCAGGGCCAGTATTCGGCCGAACCTCCGCGCGACGCACCGGCCGCGATGGCCAGCAGCGCGCAGGCGATATTGAAGAGGGCCGTGCACAACCCCCTACGCGGCCATCCGCAGGAGAAGTAGGGGGCGGAGCGGGGTTCGGTTCGGTGGGAGATAGTTGGTGAGCCAGACGTAGCCCCCGTACATCCAGTAGCTCACGCCGAAGACGAGTAGGAGCTGAACGATGCCGCGCGGGTGGAGATCGTGGATGAGGGGCTCCGTGAGCTGGGTAATCGTGGAGACGAAGACCAGATCGAAGAAGAGCTCGAGGGCAGTGACGGGTCGAGGGGCGAGATCGTCGAGGGCGGCGGGAGTTGCGGGCGCGCCTCGATTGGAAGGATTCGCTCCTTGACTCTAGGCGTCGTGACTCGTCATCCTTAGGGCTCGCCAAAAATTGGTACAATAGTTTACGGCTTGCGCGGGAGGCGCAAGACGCGCGGTAGCTTTGTGGACTGTCCGAGTCCGTCTTGACCTGACGCAGGCGAAACAAGTGCTGCTTCATGATCCTGGCGCCGTCCATACTGAAACAGCTCCTGACCCGCTGCACGATTATAGTCCTTACGTGGAGCGGGCGGGCCGTATTGTGATCGAGCTATGCTCGTCGCCTCTTCAGGAGCATACAGACCCATAGCACATTGCGTATTGGAGGGTCGTGCTGTCATCTGAGGAGGAGCGGTTTGGCGCCCCTGCTCGCGCGGTGAAACATGACGCTGTTTCTTTCGCGCGCGGCCTCTTGGCCGCAACTGCCGGGACTATCATATACTGTGCACGACCAGCTGGGACGAGCGCTAGTTGCTGGCAGATTGGATCGATCTTGCTGTATAGTCCGGGTTAGCGGCTAGATGTCTTAATTGTGTGGCAATCTCGGAAGTGTGACTCCCCACCTGCCATTGTCGCGGAGTGGGACGAAAGAGTCCGTACCACTTCGCGGGTGGGCCCGCTCGCACACCCTCCCGCCCCAGTGCAATGGCTCCGCCGAATGCCCCAGCAAGGGACCGACAAACCCATCATCCTATCATTAGGAAACCCTCGAGTGCTCGACGTAATGCGCGAACGGTATCCCTCCGGGAAGCACGCTCGGACACGATGAGCACTTGCTTACGTCACCGCTACGCAATTGTTCTCGCCAGGGGTTAAGTGACGAAGCTCGGAACAGCTCTCAAGCGGACGCCGGCGTGACGCTCGGCACAGATAAACCATCGCTGTTGCGCCGAGCGCGCGCCACGGTGGCTAGAGTTCCACACTGGATAGTCTCGCCGCTCGGTATGGTGATGGTGGGCCTGAGCGGCGTCGCCACGTCAAGTCTCCTCTCGCGCTATCTCGGACCAGTAGGCAGGGGGCACTTCACTGAGGCCATGCTGTGGACAAATCTTCTGCTAACTGGTGGGGCATTCGTCAACGTACAGAGTGTCGCGTACTACTGGGCGAGAGGTCGTGAACCTGACGATCGCTCGCGCACAATGTCCGCGGCGCTAGGCGGGGCTGCGATTCTTTGCGCCATCTTGGTGCCTGCGGCGTTTGGAGTGAATTTCCTAGCCCTCGGTATTACTCAGAAGCCGAGTTACTTCGCCGCTAAGCTTTTCGTACTTGCGATACCTCTTGGCCTCTATAGCGCGTGCACTCTGGGCGTTCTGGTAGCGGAGCGTTCCTTTGTGGCATACTGGGCCGCACGTTTGAGCAATGTAGCGACCTTTTTGGCTGGCTTACTGGCAATCGCGATTCTGGATGCGTTTGATTTAAACACTGCTATTCTATCGGCTCTTCTGGGAGGCGTAGTCGCTTCGGTAATCTCAACGTCTATAGTGGTGAAGCGACGATCCGTCAGAATGGTCTGGAGCGACATGGCACTGTTGCGGCCAATGATGGTGTTCGGGGCTAAAACCAGCATGACCAGTCTCCCATACCAACTCAACGTACGGCTTGATCAAGTGATCATGTCCGTCCTCCTGCCCGCTAGCCAATTGGGTTTCTATGCTACGGCGGCCTCATGGTCTACGATACTCTCGTTTATCGGATCCGGGCTGTCAGTAGTGATGTTGTCGCGCAGTATAATGGTTAGGCCGGATGACCGACTGCAGGTAGAGCGACTGGTGCAACAGTTTCGAGTGATAGCTTGGACTACCCTTTTCCTGGGAGCGGGCGCTGCGGCCCTCGCTCCTCTAGGAATCATGCTTCTGTTTGGGGCAGCGTTCGCGCCGTCCATTATCCCAAGCGTGGTACTATGCTTCGCGTCCGTCATACTGAACTCCAATCAGGTACTTCATGAGCTGAGCCGCGGCCTCGGCATGCCGGAAATCGGCATGCGCGCTGAGCTATTAAGCCTTGCACTCACGAGTTTACTCCTACTGCTCTTGCTGCGTCCATTCGGCACATTAGGGGCTGCATTGATTTCCGTGATCAGCTATGGAGCAGTGTCCGTCAGCATGGTCGTCTCTATTCGACGCCGGCTAGGGATCACAGTAGGCGAGATGCTTCTACCACGTGTATCAGATGCGCGGCTGCTATTTAATACCATGCGTCAGATATCTGCCTTACCCAACCGGGTGGGAGGCGTAGCCACGTCGTAATACCAGCTTGGTTGGGTCGTGCGCCTATAGCCGACGGGTGGAACAACAGAGTTGATCGCGGCAAGAGAGGGTGATAGAGAAGCGGGTTGCGAGGAGTCGTGCCCAGGCAGCAACCTCTCCAAGGAGCGAGAGAGGCGTGGTACGGGGGCGATGGGTACTAGGCGCAACGGCCGGCGGGCAGTCGCTGCAAGCGCGTTGAACCTGTAGGAATGGATTGGGTCGCGAGCGAAATAACGTAGGCCACGCGACACAGGCCACGCTCCGATGCTCCTGAGGGGTAGCTCGAACTAGCCGCCGAGTTCGCTCTCGAAACTCGGCACATAATGCTATCAACCACGTGGCGGACGGAACAATGCAGTAACGCATGTGGCCGCTTTCGGCGACTCTAGAGTGCGGGTTCGGACACGGTCAAATGCGAAAGGCTGCCGCGCATACAACTCCGTGTACGTAGTGCATCTTCGCCCCCCAATCCTTTCCCCGCCGTGGGCCGCGCACTTCGCGCTCACGTCGGGCGGTCGCCTTTCGTGGCACTGCTGACTGCGGCGATGGTTTTGACGTTACAGATCCCCGCGTCCAAATGGGGGCACGCACCGGGGTAGACTAACCCCCTGTGCCTTTCCCTGGCACTCTTGGACAATCTGTCGCGCTGTCGGGGAACGCCAGCGAACTTCGGTTCGAGTGCTTCGCTCCCTTCCGTGGGATGCTGCGCATCTTTCACCCTTTCTGCTGGACTTTGTCACTGTGAACTTACGTACGGGAGCCAGTTCGGGAACGGTGCTGCTTCCGCTGGGGGCGTGTATCGTTGCCGTCCTCCTTGTGGGAGGAGCCGGCCGGGGAATCGGTGAGTACGTACTTTATGCTGAACTGGTGCTTGCCCTGCTGATCTCGATGGACGCTTTTCGGCGGTCAAACAGTTTGCTTCATCCGTGTGTCTGGTTCCCACCGCCGCTGGTCTTCTTCTCCGGCGGGGTCATCCTATATCAGCGCATCTACGGTACGCCAGCATGGTATATGTCGAATCAGATTCTGGCCGATCGGGACTACACCGCGTTGCTGATTCTGATTTTGCTCGCGTTAGCGGGCTTCTGGATTATCTATGGTCTTCCCGTTCTACCGAACGCCAACGGCCCACTTAAGCGCCGCCCGACATCCGAGAATGCGGCGGGGGTTCGCCGTCTCGCCGCAATACTGCTCTATTTCACTACGGCCCTTCTGTGGTTTGTAATCCTCAAGAACGGTGCGTTTCATTGGCTGGCGAGCCGTGGTGCTAACCAATACACCTACGACGCCTTCTATTATATCAAGCAGTTTGCTTCGCTAGTCTGGTTTCCTGCCTACGGCGCTTATGCTGCAGCGGTCATAAAGGATTCGGACGACAGGCGGCAGCTCGTCGGTCATGCGATCCTCTTCGTTGGCCCGCTAGCCCTGAGAGGCGATCGGTACGCGCTGGTGCTCGCCATCTTCTTGGTTATGGTACCGATGTACCACTTCCGACTGCGCGGGCAACCGCTCGTCGTTACACGAATGCTTATAGCGGCCACCGGCTTAGTGACACTACTGGGCATTATTGGGAGTGTGCGCGGAAGCCTTTGGCGATCCGACGCCACCCCGTCAGCTGCGATAAGCATCGACCCGCTTGAGCCGTTGCTCGGATTCGCTGGCGGCACCGGTGGAGTAATCGCGACTACGCTCGAGATATTCCCTGCCAAAGTACCCTTCTTGCTCGGCAGTACACTCGCCAACAGCGCAGCAAACCTTATTCCGTCGGCAATGTTTGGCGGAGCGCGGCCCTTTGCTAACCCTTCATTGATGTTTCGGCGCTTGTATCGGCCGGACATCGAGAACCACGGACTTGGCTTTGCGTTTTTGGCGGAGTCGTATATGAACTTTGGCCTTATAGGGGCGGCAATCTTCTCCGTCCTCGTGGCATGTTGCTGTCGCTATTACTACCGACGCATGAAGCAATGCGAGGATGCTACTCGGGCCGCCATGTATGCGATAGTAATTTTCCAAACGCTCTGGTTTCTACGGGGCGATAGCACTGTGTTTCTGAAGACTGTTGTGTACTCGCATGTGTTACTCGCGGTACTCCATCGACTTTCTGCGGTATCAAAATCGTGGAAGAGCAGCGTCCGGTCAGAATACGGTGTTGCAGTAGAAGCGAGAATCTGATGTGCAGAAACGAGCTAAGGCATCGTTGTCAATGGTGCTCCCCGACGTTGATCCACGCCTGCTGTCAACCGGGTAAGCGGCAGGTAAGAACCCCTCCATGCGGCCATCGC
Source organism: Gemmatimonas aurantiaca (assembly GCA_044463245.1). Taxonomy (GTDB): domain Bacteria; phylum Gemmatimonadota; class Gemmatimonadetes; order Gemmatimonadales; family Gemmatimonadaceae; genus JADGGM01. The sequence goes on along the minus strand of JBIQMO010000008.1, from coordinate 14,726 downwards.
TGCATGTACATCGCAGAGAGCTCGCAAGCCGCACTGGTCGGGAGGCCCGTCCCTGATGCGACGCGTAGAGTCCTTGATGTTCCCGTCCGCAGCGGGCCGCTTAGGCATGATGATATTGAGTATCACGACTGGGTCATAGGCGCGCCGCTCGAGGACCAACGCCGCAAACGCGAGCTCGTTGCTCAACACTATGTTGCCGCGGCGACCCAGTCGTTGCTTGAAGCCACCACACCATGCGCCGCTGTCAAGCGTCCTGTAGGATGCCAACCGTACACAGTCGGTGATGGCAACAATTACTGCGGTCGCCGGTCGAGCTTGGCTTTTAGAAAATAGTCTGACGCAATTCGTAGTAGCACATTCGCCTGGCAGAGCGCACCGCTCTTCGGCTCGCGCGCCTAAAGCCATACCGGTTAATCGTCGAGGCTCTGCGTCTCAACCCACCGCCCCGGTGCCCCGCTCGTAACCAGCGTTGGAGTGTCAGGCTAGTGTAGGCGATCTTCTCCGCCACGCAGGTGATCGCCGCTCGCTGCGAGAAGCACCCCTGCTGTGACGTATCATGAGATGAGTTTCCCGCTACCTGACTCCTGTTGAAGTCTTCGTTGCATTGTAGGTAACTCTAGCCCTGAAGATCTGGAGCTTCTATCCCACCGGGGCAGTTTACTAGGAATACTCGGTGTCCGATCAGCAAAAAGGCTCTGATATACGCCGTATCATTCGGCCGCTACCTAGCGGTCCTGTACTTTCAATTCTCTCGTGGCATTCGATGAAAGTAGCTTTGTGGCAGAACATGCCTACGCATCTTCAGGCGGCCACCGTACGGTGTCTCGCAACGCTTCCAGAGGTGGAAGTGACGGTGGTTGCGGAATCGGAGATTCCGGACTGGCGTGTCGGGTGTGGGTGGTCCCTCCCAGACTACGGGCAGGCGCGGTTGGTGGTCAATCCGAGCTATAGCGAACAAGAGGCGCTTCTATCACGAGTGGGCCGATTCGATGTCAACATTTTCAGCGGGATCGCCGCCTATCCCTTGGTTGGTCGAGCCTTCAGGAGAAGTCTCGAGGTTAACACGATCAGCGGAATCATGTCAGAAGGCGCAGATTGGAGAGGATTGCAGGGGTTGATGCGGATGCTGCGTGGTAGGAATGCAGTCAGGTCGGCGCGCCGTCAGATCGCATTCGTACTAGCTATAGGTCACTTGGGCGAAGAGTGGCACGATCGGATCGGATTCTCCGCGGATAGGATATTCAGATACGGATACTTCCCTGAGTACGAAGATCCGTCGCTGTACCCCGACGAAGATGTGAACCCTGCCGATGTATTCGAAATCGTCTTTGTTGGACAACTTATCCGTAGAAAAGGAGTCGATGTTTTGCTTCGTGCTCTGGCGAAGGTGAGACGCGCTCCGTGGCATCTTACCATCGTGGGCGATGGAGTAGAAAGACACCGCTTGACAAACGACGCGGCGCGCCTCGGGATGGCGAAGGAGGTGACGTTTGTCGGTGCAATCCCGAACGCGGAAGCCATGCGCATTGTAAGGGGGGCGGACTTGCTTGTTCTACCCAGTCGCTGGGATGGCTGGGGCGCAGTCACTAATGAGGCGCTGCTCCGCGGTGTCCCCGTCGTATGTACTGACTACTGTGGCAGTGCGGATCTTCTCGCAGCTGACTGGCGTGGTACAGTCGTACGTTCGGGCACAATTGAAGACCTCCGAACAGCTCTCCAGCGCTGGGTATATCGGGGCCGGCGTACGGCAGCAGACCGCCGTCGCATAGCCACTTGGTCGGCCAGGATTAGGCCGCGATGTTCGGCAGAGTACATCCTCAAGGTTATCCGGTCCGTACAGCATGGGGGGGCTCGACCGGCAGCACCATGGTTGGAGTCGTGATATAGACACAGCAGATCCACCAAAGCCGCGCTTGGCAGCAGGTCCGAAAGTTGTCACAGGGCGTGGCGCCGCGCCCGTTCGCCGTGGGCATGTCGCTCGGCATCAACACGAAATACGAGAGCACCGCCGGTAGCATTCGTCACCTGGCCATCTAACCAGTGTCTCTCCTGAAATCCCACGCAACGCGAGCCTGCAGGTAGTGACAAACGCCACGCAGTATGCTCGTTCCCCGGAAAAGGCTAACGCGGCGGAGCTCCGAGTGGGGTCAACCGCGGTGCGGAACTTTGCACCGCCGTGTCCACAGGCGTCTAGATCGTACCATCGGATCTATAAGCCGTGGGACGCTTCCTAATCCTAACGTCCAAGCCGCCCCAAGAGTGTACCGGCAAATAGTCTTATCGTCATAGATAGCCTCATCATTTTAGGACGAACGCATATACCGGAGATAATTGTCTTGTCTGACCGCAGGGCACGCTGCCTGTCAGCGTACTGCCGCCGCCATTGCTGCAGGATCCATTACCACGCGGCTACCCTCGTTCGGACGCCGGCGATACACCACAGACCAGCGAGGTGCAGAGGCTTTGCACAAAATTAGGATCGGCATCGATGCGTCGAACGCACGTGCGGGGGGCGGACTAACCTATCTTTCCGAATTGTTAACCGCTGCATCGCCGGCATCGTTTGGCGTTGCTGGCGTCACTGTCTGGGCGGGACGTAATACTCTTCGTGTCTTGCCTCATCGTCCTTGGCTCACAGCAGCGCACGACGCGCTCCTCGATGGAGGCTTACCGCAGCGACTCTACTGGCAGTACGCGATGCTTGACCGTGCAGCCGCGGCCCAGTGCGATATGCTGTTTATCCCTGGGGGGACATACTTTGGCTCTGCTCTCCCCTATGTAACCATGTCGCAAAATTTGTTACCGTTTGATGGGAAAGAGTTGGCGCGATTTGGCGCTTCCTGGTCCGGGCTGCGCCTGCGAACCCTAGCAGTGACGCAGAAGCGTACCTTGCGGTGTGCCCAGGGAGTCATCTTCCTCACTGAGGCAGCCAGCGATACAGTCCAGGCATCTATCGGGGCGCTTGAGTGCCCGACCACGATCATCCCACACGGTATTAGTCCTACGTTCAGTCATGAACCGCGGCCTCAACTGCCTCTCTCTCGATTCTCGACGAGCCGGCCCTTTCGTTGGCTTTACGTGTCCATAGTGCATCACTACAAGCATCAGTGGAACGTTGTCCAGGCCGCCGCTGAGGTTCGGGCTCGTGGGCTACCAATTCATCTCGATCTGGTTGGTCCGGCTTACCGCCCCGCATTGCTTAGGCTAGAACGCGCTATTGAGCAGCATGACCCTAAAGGGGAGTTTGTGAAGTATCATGGTCCGGTAGCTTACGGGGCGCTTCCAAGCTTGTACCAGGCGGCTGATGCATTTGTCTTCGCCTCAACGTGTGAGAACATGCCTATCATCCTCCTAGAGAGTATGGGCGCCGGATTGCCAGTATTGTGCTCGGAGCGTGCGGTGATGCGAGAGGTGCTTGCGGATGCTGGTCTGTACATTGACCCGGAAGATGTGAGCAGCATTGCTGCGGGGATGTCGCAGCTAATGAGCGACCCAGCACTTCGCAACAGGCTGGCGCAACGGGCCTTTACTCTGGCCAGCCGCTACCGATGGGAGCAAACCGCTGCCGAGACGTTCTCCTTCTTGGCCAGAATTTGCCGTAGTCAGCACACTCGAGTGTGACGGCAGCGGCACCAGCTTCGAGAGCCCGGTTTAGACGAACGTTGCGGGCTTTACCCCGGCGGCCGGTCTTGCACGAGTTGGAGGGCAGTGGCACGGGGCGTTGTGCCAAGCACTTGAGCGCTGGAGACGATGATTCGATTGAGGAGGAAAGGAGTGTTGCTCCGTCAACTTGGGTTTGAGCTGTACGGTGCGTTACCTGTAGCGCTACAAAACACAGCGATAAGTGCGTGGGGGTATCGAACCAAGGCGGTCCGCTACGGTCGTGAGTTTTGGAGACGACTTGAATGGCTGGAGCGAAGCCAGTGGTGGAGCAGCAGTGAGATCGAAGAATATCAGACGGTTTCTCTGTCAGAGATCCTTCGCCATGCGCGTGATACGATCCCCTTCTATAGAGAGCGATTTGAAAGGTCTGGAGTAACGCGTTTGTCGGCGTTTTCGCGTGAAGAACTGAGGAGGCTCCCAATTCTCACTAAGGCGGAGCTTCTGAGCGCCGGTAAGGATGCTATTCTCAGCTCGGCATTTCGAAAGCGGAGTCTGCATCTGAGCCGTACTAGCGGCACCACCGGATCTCCGTTCATTGTCTGGCTCACTCCGGAGGCGCTGCAGTTTCAGTGGGCGGTATGGTGGCGACACAAAGCGCGATTCGGCCTGAAGCCTGGTGATCGCTACTTGACTTTTGGCGCACGTCTGCCGATGCCAGGGAACCAGCGAACACCCCCATTCTGGCGTCATAACAGCGCTTTCAATCAGACTTATCTCTCTACGTACCACCTGACACCGAAGCACATGCCGGTGGTGCTGGACTGGTTGCGACGCGAATCGTTTAGCTTCTTTACTGGCTATCCTTCCGCAATGTTCGTGTTGGCGACATTCATGCTGGACCACGGTGTGACACTTTCCGAACCGCCGCGGCAGGTAGTGTCTGGATCGGATGCGCTCCTGCCTGCGTTCGAGTCGACAATAAGCAAAGCGTTTGGTGCGTCCGTCACTGACCAGTATGGGAGCGCCGAAGCATGCGGCAATTTCGCACGTTGTGAGAAGGGCAGGTACCATCTCGATGCTGAGTTCGGCCTAGTTGAGCTGTTGCCAATCGACGGGGTTAATCACCCGAGGTTGCGCCGGATCGTCTTTACGGGCTTTGGCAACAGGGCGATGCCGTTTATTCGCTACGATACAGGCGATGTGGGGCTTCTCTCGGATGACCCATGCACCTGCGGCCGTGCCACCGTCTCGCTCGACCATATTGATGGCCGCACGGAGGACTATGTTCGCACGCCCGATGGACGCATGGTAATTGGACTAAATCAGGCCTTCGAGTGGGCTCCCGGTATTCTCGCTACCCAAGTCGTTCAAGATCGACTTGAGGATATTCGGGTGCTTGTTGTGCCTGGGAATGGCTTTCGAAAATCGGACCTGTCTGTGCTCGAGTTCGAATTGCGCCAGCGCCTTGGCCACGAGATCCAGATTAAGTTTGAAGTTGTTGACCAGATACCGCTTACGGCGGCAGGCAAGTTCAGAGCGGTCATCTCGCGAATACCTGTAGCCAGAGAGGCGGAGCTTAGTCAGCGTAGGATGATCGAGCACGGGCTTAACGGCTAACCTGAAGGTTGCTGACGGTGCGATCACGAGCAGCCTAAGCCTAGCGCTATAGATTTGCTAAATGCCTTGTCCGGCCTCCCTTCTCTGGGTCAACCACTTTGCCGTCGTTCCTACGACTGGTGGTGGGACACGCCACTTCGAGTTGTCGCGCGAGCTCGGAAAGCGAGAGTGGCGCGTCACCGTAGCCGCCTCCGATTTTCACTACCACTCCCGCACCTACACCCGCCGCCCCGGCCCCGCTTCCCGCGCTCCGGTCTCCGAGCACCTTGACGGCGTCGACTTCCTCTGGCTCTGGTCCGCGCCCTACACGCGCAACGACTGGCGCCGCGGCTGGAACTGGGTGTCCTTCGGCCAGTCACTTTCCCGCTGGCAGCCTAACGGCTCCAGGCCCGACGTCGTCATCGGGTCCTCGCCGCACCTCTTCGCCGCTCTCGCGGGCGCGCGGATGGCTTCACGTCTCGGTGTCCCCTTTGTTCTCGAAGTTCGCGATCTCTGGCCGGAGAGTCTCCTCGCCGCCGGCGGCCGCAAGGGGCCGGCATATCACGCCTTCGGTGCGATGGCCCGCCACCTCTACAACCGTGCCGATCGCATCGTGGTCCTCGCGCGCGGCTCGGCGGATCACATCGCGCGCTACGGCGTGGACGAGAAGAAGCTGGTGTACGTTCCCAATGGTGTGGACCTGAACGCATTTACGAAGCGTCCGCAAGCAGCGCGTGACAAATTCACTCTCATTTACGCCGGTGCGCACGGCCCGGCCAACGGCCTCGATTCGGTACTCGACGCCGCGGAGCTCCTGTGCGGCGACTCGCGCGTTCGCTTTCTCCTTGTCGGTGATGGTCCGGCGAAGAGCGATCTCCGCGGCGATGCCGCTCGCCGCAACCTCACCAACATTGAGTTCCGTGATCCGGTCGCCAAGAGTGACATACCCGATCTCTTCGCCTCGGCGGACGCCGGCCTCATGGTGCTCCGCGACTCGCCGCTCTTCGCCTACGGCGTGAGCCCGAACAAGCTCTTCGACTACTTCGGTGCCGCGCTCCCGGTAATCTGCAACGTTCCCGGCGATGTGGCGGGGATGGTGGCCGATGCTGGCGCGGGTGAGCAGGCCACCAATTCCTCTGGCGCAGCCCTCGCCGACGCGGTGCGCCGGCTCGTCGCTCGGCCACCCGCCGAGCGAGCGAAGATGGGGCTCGCCGGCCGCGCGTGGGTCGCGCGCGAGCACAGTCGGCCGGTGCTCGCGGAGCGTCTCGATTCGATGTTACGCGAGCTGATCGCGCGCTAGCCGTGCTCTCCCCTGCGCTCTGGCCCACCGCCGCGCGCACTCTGGCGCGCACTTTCGGCGCGCGCGGCCTTATGCTCCGCTCGGTGCACGAGCTCCGGCGCGCTACCAACTCCTTCCGCGCCGCGCCGCACCATGCGGTAACGCTCTCTCCACAGCGCGCGCTCCACCCTTTCGCCGTGGATGGCGCGGCGCTCGCCCCTGCCACTGATCGCGCTGTGGCCATCGAGCGCGCGGAGCGGGTTCTCGCCGGGGAGTACCTCGCGTACGGCTCGCAGTGGCGTGCGTTCCCCAACACTAGCGACGGGTGGCACGGTACCGGAGAGCTCCCTGTCTTCCAGCCCGATGTCCCCTGGTGGAAGCTCTCGCACTCGGGCGGGGCGGGCAAGGATGTGAAGGATGTATGGGAACCGGCGCGTTTCGGCTGGGTGTACGATCTGGTTCGCGCCTTTGTCCTCACGCGCGACGACCGCTACGCGGCCGCCTTTCACCGATACCTCGGCGAGTGGCTAGAGAGCAGCCCGCCATTTCGCGGAATGCACTGGAGCTGTGGTCAGGAGACCACCATCCGTGCCATCGCGCTCCTCTACGCCGAGGCGAACCTAGCTTCCGCGCCGTCGAGCGATCGCGAGGCGCTGGCGCGCATCGCATCGGTACTGGCGGCTTCGGGCGAGCGCATTGCCGATGCGGTTGGCCAGGCCATCTCACAGCGCAACAACCACGCGATCTCCGAAGCGGTCGGGATGCTGGTGCTCGGCACACGCTTCCGCGGCTCGCACCCGGAAGCCGCGCGCTGGGCGAGGGAAGGGCGCCGGTTGCTCGAGCGGCTCATCCTCGAGCAGTTCGCGGGGGACGGCTGGTATATCCAGCACTCCTTTACCTACATGCGCCTCGCGCTCGATCAGTGCGTCGTGGCGCAGCGGATCCTCCGCTCCTCGCACGCGTCGCTCTCGGACGCGGCCATCGCCCGATTGCGCGCCGCCGTGGACTTGCTCCTCGCCGTGGTGGATCCGGCGACGGGCATTGTTCCCAACCACGGCCACAACGACGGCGCGCTCGTGCACCCGATAGCGCTAGCGGAGTACCGTGACTTTCGGCCGGTAATCACCGCCGCGTGCGCGAGCTTCAGCCATCCGCTGCCGCGCGATGTCGCCCCGAGTTTGGAAGCGCTCGCCTGGCTCGGTCTTCCCGCGCCTGAGCGTGTAGAGCCGCTGCGCGACGGTGTGATTTCGGCGAGCTCCGGCTGGGCAGCCGCGCGCAGCGGAAATGGTGCGGTGAGTGTGTTCGTGAGGGCGGGGAGCTACACCTCGCGTCCGGGACAGATAGACCCGCTGCAGCTCGACGTTCGCTTCGGCTCGCGCGAAGTGGTCACGGACGCTGGGACGTTCTCCTACAACTCGCCTCCCCCCTGGCGCAACGCGCTCGCTTCGGGAGCAGTGCACAACGGTCCTATTCTGGACGATGAGGAGCCGGGAATCCGCGGCCCGCGCTTTTTATGGTATGTATGGCCCTCGGCGCGGATCGTGAGCACCGAGATGGAAGGCGACGAGGCGGTGATCGTCGCCGAGGTCCCCGATCGCGTGCGTCGTACGGTGCGCGCGATGGCGGATCGGGTAATCGTGCGAGACGAGATTCTCGCGCACAACGCCCGGCGAGTTCGCATCCGCTGGCTGCTGCACCCCGGTGCCGATCCGGCATCGGTGCGCGTCGAAGGGGAGAGCCGGGTCGTGGAGGCGCGCGAGGGGGGCACGGCTGGGTGGTTCTCGCCGACGTACGGAGAACGAATCGCGTCCCGGTATGTGGAGGTGGAGCGGGCGGTGGAACCGGGGATGCGAATAGTCACCGAAATTATCGGCAAGTAGCTGCGCGCGATCGCCAAACCCAGCTAATTTGCCAGCGTCGGCGACCTCTGCCTGCGCGCACTCATTTACTACTAGATGAAGCAACTCCTTCAACGCCTCGACACTGGCACCACGTCGGTAGTGGACGTTCCAGTCCCGGCAGCCGTCTCCGGTCCGAACATCCTGGTCGAGACGCGCGCCTCCGTGGTCTCCGCCGGTACCGAGCGGATGCTCGTGGAGTTCGGCCGATCGAACCTCATCGCCAAGGCGCGCAGCCAGCCCGACAAGGTGAAGCAGGTGCTCGACAAGGTGCGCACTGACGGCCTTGTGCCCACGCTCGAGGCGGTGCGCGCCAAGCTCGACGCGCCGATCCCACTCGGCTACTGCAATGCGGGCGTGGTGGTGGAGGCGGGCCCGCGTGCCGGCGCGTTCGCGGTCGGCGATCGCGTGGTCACCAACGGGCCGCACGCCGAGTACGCGCGGGTGCCGTGCACGCTGGCGGCGCGTATTCCCGATGGCGTGAGCTTCGAGGCGGCGGCTTTCACGCCCGTCGCGGCCATCGGTCTCCAGGGGATCCGTCTCGCCGCGCCCACGCTCGGCGAAACGGTAGTGGTGTTCGGGCTGGGACTCATAGGGCTTCTCACGGTGCAGCTCCTCCGCGCCAACGGATGCACGGTGATCGGGATAGACCGCGATCCGTCGCGCCTCGCGCTAGCCGAGCGCTTCGGTGTCATGGCGCTGAATGGTTCCGAAGGAGATGTCGTTGCACGCGTGGAGGCGCTCACCGGCGGAGTGGGTGTGGATGCCGTGCTCCTCACCCTCGCATCGAAGAGCGACGAACCGGTGCGCCAGGCGGCCGCGATGAGCCGCAAGCGCGGGCGGCTGGTGCTCGTCGGAGTTACGGGGCTCGACCTCGTGCGCGACGACTTCTACAAGAAGGAGCTGTCGTTCGCCGTATCGTGCAGCTACGGGCCGGGGCGCTACGACCCGAGCTACGAGGAAGGCGCGAACGACTATCCGCTTCCCTTCGTCCGCTGGACGGAGCAGCGCAACTTCGAAGCGGTGCTCGGGCTCATGGCCGCTGGCACGGTGGACCCGATCCCGCTGGTGACGCATCGCTTCGAGTTCGACCGCGCGCCCGACGCGTACGACGTGATCAGCGGGAGCGAGCCGAGTCTGGGTGTGGTCCTCACCTACCCGGATCGTGGCGGGGTCGCGCCAGGTGCGGAGGCTCGGCTCCTCGAGCGGAACCCCGCCGTCATCCCCGCGAAAGCGGGGATCCATGTTCAGCCGGGCAAAATGGATTCCCGCTTGCGCGGGAATGACAATGGGACGGTCCCCGCCGCGCGCGGCAGCATCGGCGTGATCGGGGCGGGGAACTTCGCGGTGCGTACGCTTCTGCCCGTGTTGAAGCAGGCAGGCGTTAGACTGCGAACCATCGCCTCCGGCGGCGGCGCCAGCGGCGCGATCGCGGGAGCGAAGTTCGGCTTCGAGCGCGTGACCACGGATCTCGATGCGATCTTCGGCGATGACGAAGTGGACACGGTCTTCATACTCACCCGCCACGACACCCACGCGAAGCTCGCGCTCCGCGCGCTGAACTCGGGGAAGCACGTCTTCGTGGAGAAGCCCCTCGCACTGAGGGAGAACGATCTCGATGACCTCGGGGAGGCTGCAGCGCGCAGCGGGCGTCTGTTGATGGTGGGCTTCAACCGCCGCTTTGCGCCGCTCGCCGCCGAAACGCTCGGCCTCCTCTCGGGACGCGCCGGCCCAGTGGCGATGGTGATGACCGTGAACGCCGGCGCCATCCCGCGCGACCACTGGACGCAGGACCCCGAGGTGGGTGGCGGGAGGATCGTGGGCGAGGCGTGCCACTGGATGGATCTCGCGCGGTATCTGGCGCAGTCGCCCATCGCCGACGTGCGCGTTACCTCGGCCGCAACGCGATCCGGCCAGCCGATAGATGACATCGCGAACATCACCATCTCCTTCGCCGATGGGTCCACTGCCGCGATCCACTACCTGGCCAACGGCGCGAAGTCGTTCCCCAAGGAGCGCATCGAGTGCTCCTTCGACGGGAAGACCGTAGCCATAGACAACTGGCGCCGTCTCCATCGATACGGAGTGCCGGGCGGAAGCCGCTGGTTCGAGCGCGCGGGGAAGATGGACAAGGGACACGCCGCGGAGATCGCGGCCTGGGTGCGCGCGGTGCGTGAAGGCAGCACGCCGCCGATCCCGCTCGGCGAGCTGCTCGAGGTGTCGCGCTGGGCGATCAGAGCGGGGGAGATGGCCGCTTCTACCGGTGGCTCTACTGGTGCGCTCTCCGCGAGACGATGAGTCCTATCGGAATGCTCACCAGCACGACGGTGATCAGTAGCCGGTAGAGGTACAACAGCCACCGATTCCTCCCCGTGTGCCCGCGTGCGCCGAGTATGAATAGCACCAGCGAGACCGCGAGCAGCGCCCCGCCCAGATCCACCAGCCCCACTCGATTCATCAGCGTCCCCACGATCACTCCTGCGTTCCCCACATCCCACGTCAACAGCTCCGCCGTGATGAGCCGCGACGATGGTATCTTGGGGGCGAGCAACGCCTGGCCCATTCCTATCCCGAGCTGGGCGACTCCTACCACCAGCACCAGATATGCCGCCGTCCACGTGGCGTGCCGCGTGGGTGCGATGGCCGTCACCGCGGCCACGAGTCCACCCGCGACAATGGATATGGCTCCCAGCGCAATGAATGGCAGCGCGGGGATCCAGCGTTCGTAGGGCGGTGCGGTGGCGGCGTCGTTGTATGGCATCGATCGTCTGTTATATGTCTGTCGGAAGATTAACTCGCCTGTCGTGTCCGCGTCATTCCCGCGACCTGCCGTCATCCCTGTGCCTACTGTCATCCCCGCGTAAGCGGGGATCCATGTTTGGCCGGGTAACATGGATTCCCGCTTTCGCGGGAATGACGCAAGTGGCTTTCACGGAAATGACAGGAGTACGCGGTGATGAGCCGGCGGTAATTTCTCGAACCTAGTGAACTACACCTTCTGGAAGCGAACCATCGACCTCGTCGCCTCGACGCTGGGGCTCTTGGTCGTGTCGCCCATCCTCCTCGCCCTCGCGCTCCTCATCCGCGCGCGGCTCGGCGCGCCCGTGCTCTTTCGGCAGACCCGGCCCGGCCTCCACGCGCGACCCTTCACGATCCTCAAGTTTCGCACGATGCGCGACGCGTACGATGCGCACGGCAACCCGCTTCCCGACGCCGAACGTCTCCCGCCGCTGGGGCGATTCCTTCGTAGCACGAGTCTCGATGAGCTGCCGGAGCTCTGGAACGTCCTCCGCGGCGACATGAGTCTCGTGGGGCCGCGTCCCCTGTTGATGGAGTACCTCCCACTGTATTCGGCCGAGCAGGCGCGCCGACACGAAGTTCGCCCGGGGATCACGGGGTGGGCGCAGGTGAACGGGCGCAATGCATTGGGATGGAAGGATCGCTTCGCGCTCGACGTGGAGTACGTGGATCGCATGTCGCTCGCGCTGGACGCGCGCATCCTCCTGCTCACGATGCTCAAGGTCTTCCGCCGCGAAGGGATCAATCAGCAGGGCTCCGCCACGATGGAGAAGTTCCGCGGCAATGAAGGCCGGTTCGATAGTGATCGTGCATCGCACGGTGCGACGTTCCCCTGAACGCTGCCGAATCATCCATGCAACATGAGCGTTTTCTAATCTGGGGCGGCGGCGGCCATGGAAAGGTGGTGGCCGACATCATCCGTGCAGCCGGTTATACGGTGATCGGCTTCGCGGACCGCGACCCCGCGAAGCTGCAGCGGATGGTGGAACCCGGAGGCGCTTCGGTCGTCATCAGCGAGGCCGATCTGCTCGCGTTTTTCGCTCGACCAGGCAATCTGTCCGACATCGAAGGAGCCACCGCGATCGCACTCGGCATCGGTGACAATGTGTCCAGGATCACATCCTTGCGAAACGCATCACATGTATCTATTCCTTCGCTCGTCCATCCGTCGGCTGTCGTCAGCGCCTCGTCTGTCCTCGGGCGCGGTACGGTGGTCTTCCCACTCGCGGTGATCAATGCCGCGGCGAGAGTGGGAGAAGCTGTAATTGTCAATTCCGGCGCGATAATCGAACACGATTGTGTAGTCGGGGATGGTGCCCACATCGCCCCCGGCTCGGTCCTCACTGGCGGCGTGCGCGTTGGCGCGCGCTCCACGGTGGGCGCGGGTTCCACGGTGCTGCCGGGCATTCGGATCGGAAGCGATTCAACTGTTGGAGCGGGTGCGGTTGTGACCCGCGACGTTCCGGACCACAGCGTCGTTGCTGGGAATCCGGCTAAACCGTTGAGCAACGCGCGGTCGCACGACGCGCGCTGAGGGACGTAAATCGAGTGAGCAGCAACGGCAGGATCTACCTCTCTCCACCGCACATGGGGCCCCTCGAGCAGGAGCTCATCGCCGAGGTGTTCGCATCCAACTGGATCGCACCGTTGGGACCCCATGTAGATGCCTTCCAGAGCGAGTTCGCCAGAACGGTGGGCTCCTCGCACGCGGTTGCACTCTCCTCGGGGACGGCCGCGCTCCACCTCGCGATCCAGCTCGCGGGCGTGGGCCAGGGCGACGAGGTGCTCGTGAGCACTCTCACCTTCGCCGCCTCGGTGAACCCGATCCGCTACCTCGGCGGCACCCCGGTGTTCATAGACAGCGAGCGCGAATCGTGGAACATGGACCCGGAGCTCCTCTGCTCCGAGCTCGCCCGCCGCGCGCGCACGGGGAAGCTCCCCAAGGCGGTGGTGCTGGTCCACCTCTACGGCCAGTGCGCCGACATCGCGCCGATCATGGCGATGTGCGAGCGCTACGAGATCCCGGTCATCGAGGATGCCGCCGAAGCGCTGGGCGCGAATTACAAGGGTCACCACCCGGGGACTTTCGGGCGAATGGGGATCTTCTCCTTCAACGGGAACAAGATCATCACCACCTCGGGCGGCGGGATGCTGGTCACCGAGAACGCTCTCCTCGCCGCGCACGCCCTCAAGCTCGCGACCCAGGCGCGCGACCGCGCCCCGCACTACGAGCACAGCGAGATCGGCTACAACTACCGGATGAGCAACGTGCTCGCCGCGATAGGCCGCGGCCAGCTCCGCAACCTCGAGAACCGCGTGCAGGCCCGCCGCCGCAACTTCGAGTACTACACCGAGGCGCTCTCCGACATCCCGGGGCTCGACTTCCAGCCCGAAGCCGCGTGGGGACGCCACACCCGCTGGCTCACCACGCTCACGGTGGACCCGCACGCCTACGGCGCCACCTCCACCACCCTCCGCCAGGCGCTCGAGACTTCCAACATCGAGGCGCGCCCGGTGTGGAAGCCGATGCACCTGCAGCCGGTCTTCCGCGGCTTCCCCGCGGTGGGAGGCTCGGTCTCCGAAGACCTCTTCGCCCGCGGCATCTGCCTCCCCTCCGGCTCGAGCCTCACCGAAGCGGAGCTGGAGCGAGTGTGCGACGTCGTACGATCGGTCCACCGCATGTCCGCCCCCCGCCGCCGCCCCACCCCCACCTCCGGGAGCATGCGCCAGTTGGCTTGATCGCGCGCGGACTAGTTATCTTCAGGGCTCCGAGGCGTCAGTTGCGGGAGGGGTTCATCACGCTTGGCCGTAACTGCGCACGCGGAGGTCGCGGAGGGAACGGCGAGAGGACGCGGAGAAAGGCCTGTGGGGGCTGGCATAGCGATCCCCGTCGGCCGCATCGCAACGTCCGGGTTTCTTGAAAAGCTGGGACGCGGAGAACGCGGAGAACTGCAGAGAGAACGCAGAGGGTGCTGCACGGTCAGCTATTAGCCGCAAGCGGCCGGGAGAAAAAGAGGGAACTGCTCCCGCGCTTGGAGCTCTGCCCACCTGAGCAGGACTCCGTATGCGGGAGCGGTTCCCTCAAAAACCCCTCATTCGAGATCTCGCCTTACGGGTTTTCTCTGCGTTCTCTCGTTCTTCTCCGCGTTCTCTGCGCTCCTCTCTCAAGAGGAGCCCCGACCCCGCGATGCGCTCGGATCAGGGTCGCGATGCCAGCCCGTAACGGTTTTCTCCGCGTTCTCTCGCAGTCCCCTCCGCGCTCTCCGCGTGCGCAGTTAAGACGAGATGAACCGAGAACCCGCGATGCACCCACTCTCACGATCGCGATCTATCGTACGCAGTCCAACGCGATGTAGCACGAACACGAATCGTCCTCCGAGCCCCACCTGGATCCTGACCAAACGAGAATGACCGATCTACTCCCCCCGGGACCCAACCCCGGACAAGGCCTCCCCGTCCAGCGACCTGTCGCGCAGAGCGGCGCGGCGCTGCATGCGGACGAGCGCGACGCCGAGGACGTGATCGATCTGCGCGACGTGCTCGGCGTCCTG